>NZ_JBNPLJ010000015.1:0-51335 GCF_050313415.1 Collinsella sp. SGI.184
CGCCGAGGACTAAGGGCGCGCGGCGCTCATGGCAGGCTCACGGACATATCGCACAAAGGTACTCGTCCTCGATAAGACCAAGCTCAAGGAGACCGATCTGATCTTGACGATGCTTGATGAGCGTGGCCGGCAGGTCCGTGCCGTGGCAAAGGGCGCGCGCAAACCCGGCGGGCGCCTGGCGGCGCGCTGCGAGCTGTTCTGTACCGTCGATATGCTGCTCGCGCACGGACGGTCGCTCGACGTGGTTTCCCAGGCCGAGCTTATGGAGGCGCCGCTCGGCGCCGCGCCCGATTACGAGACGACCTGCTCCGCAAGCGCGATCGCCGAGGTCGCGCGCGTGTGCTCGTTCGAGGACGCCGAGGACCCGTTTACCTTTGCCATTACGCAGCGAGCACTTGCCCTGGTGGGCAGCAGGCTCGACACGGCACATATGGACCTGCTTGTGGCGGCATATGTATTTAAGCTGCTGTCGCACGTTGGCTATCGACCCGATTTTTCGGCCTGCGTACTGTGCGGAGACCCCATGCTGTCGTATTTTTCGCCCCAGGCGGGCGGGCTCATGTGCGGGTCGTGCGCGTCGAGCGTTCCGGGTGCCGAGCTGGTGTCGACCGGCGAGGTCGCATGGCTGCGCGCCCTCATGTCCATGACCTTCGATGCGCTCATGGCCGAGAGGGTCGATCCCCATACTGCCGCCTTTTTGCTGGGGCTTTCGCATGTTTGGGCTGCGACGCACACCGATCAGCGTCTTCGCGCGATGGAATTCATGTTGGGTCGGTGATGATGGGCATACGCGGTCCGCTTGTGGTAACATACCGACCTGTTGGTACCTCGACCTTGGATGCTCGCTCCACCGGCGGCTTCCCAGTCCGAGGCGAATAGAGTCGCCCGCGGGCGACGCGAAACGAAAGGTGAAACAATGACTGTTTCCAAAGAGCGCAAGGCGGAGCTGACTGCCCAGTTCGGTAACACCCCGGTCGACACCGGCAACCCCAAGGTTCAGGTCGCCATCCTGACCGAGCGCATCAAGGAGCTGACCGAGCACATGAAGTCCCACCAGAAGGACTTCCACACCCGTCGTGGTCTGCTCATGCTCGTCGGTCGCCGTCGTCGTCTTCTCTCCTACATCAAGAAGAACGACGTCGTCGAGTATCGTGAGCTCATCAAGGCTCTGGGCATCCGCGACAACATCCAGTAAGGATTTGTACATGCTAAGAGCGTCCTGCGCAGCGGGGCGCTCTTTTTGTGTAAGGGCGTGAACAATCACGCTCTGAAGCGTGGCGGGGGCAGGGGGCCCGCGTCACATGAGAAGCCCGCAGGCAAGGGGCCTGCGGGGTAAAGGAGAACAATGACACTCGTATCCAAGACCTTTGAGCTGTACGGCAAGACCTACACCTTTGAGTCGGGCGAGCTTGCCAAGCAGGCCACCGGCGCCTGTCTGGTCAAGCAGGGCGACACCACGATGCTCGACACCGTGGTCGTCTCCAAGGAGCGCAAGAACTACGACTTCTTTCCGCTGACCGTCGACTTCAACGAGAAGATGTACGCTGCCGGCCGTATTCCGGGTGGCTACCTCAAGCGCGAGGGCCGTCCCAGCGAGAAGGCCACGCTCACGGCCCGCATGATCGACCGTCCTATTCGCCCGAGCTTCCCGGACGGCTTCCGCAACGAGGTGCACATCGTCGCCACCTCGCTCGTCGCCGACCAGGTCAACCCCTTCGACGTCATCAACGTCATGGGTGCCTCCCTGGCCATGACGCTCGGCGGCGTGCCCTTCGAGGGTCCTCTTGCGTGCGTGCGCATCGGCCGCAACGTGGAGACCGGCGAGTTTATCGTCAACCCCACCTATGAGGAGCGCGAGAACTCCGATCTGGACCTGGAGCTGGGCGGCTCTGCCGACTTCATCTCGATGGTCGAGGCCGGCGCCGATGAGATCTCCGAGGACGATATGCTCGCCGCCATGAAGTTTGGCCAGGAGGCCCTCGCTGCCTTCTGCCAGGCTCAGGACGAGTTCGTTGCCGAGTGGGAGCAGGTCAACGGCGCTATCGTCAAGAAGGAGTACCCGCTCGACCAGCCCGTCGAGGAGGTCCAGGAGCGCATCTTCGCCCACTACGACGAGATGGCAGCCGCCCTTCGCGACGCCGACAAGCTGTCCCGTATCGGCAAGGTCGAGGCTCTGAAGGAGTCCATCCGTGCCGAGTTCACCGAGGAGGAGCAGGCCGCTTGGGAGCGCGAGATCCCCGTGGCACTCAAGAAGCTCGAGAAGAAGGCCATGCGCACCATGGTCGTCGAGACCGGTGAGCGCGTCGACGGCCGTGCCGCCGATGAGATTCGCCCCATTATGGTGAAGGACAACTACCTGCCGCTCGTTCATGGCTCCGGCCTGTTCCAGCGCGGCCAGACCCAGGTGCTCTCCGTCCTGTCGCTCGGCATGCTCAACGAGGGCCAGCGTCTGGATACCATCGAGCCCACCGAGGGCAAGCGCTACATGCACCACTACAACTTCCCGCCGTTCTGCACCGGCGAGACCGGCCGCATGGGTAGCCCCAAGCGCCGCGAGATCGGCCACGGCAACCTGGCCGAGCGCGCCCTGCTTCCGGTGCTCCCCGACGAGAACGAGTTCCCCTACGCCATCCGCGTGGTCTCCGAGGTCATGGAGTCCAACGGCTCCTCTTCGATGGCTTCGACCTGCGGCTCCACGCTCGCCCTTATGGACGGCGGCGTGCCCATTAAGCGCCCGGTCTCCGGTATCGCCATGGGCCTGATCCAGGAGGAGGGCAAGACCGTGGTCCTGTCCGATATCCAGGGTCTCGAGGACTTCCTGGGCGATATGGACTTTAAGGTCACCGGCACCACCGAGGGCATTACCGCTCTGCAGATGGACAACAAGGCCACCGGCCTTACCTTTGACATCCTGGCCCGCGCCCTGCAGCAGGCCAAGGAGGGTCGCGCCTTCATCCTGCAGAAGATGCTCGATGTGATCCCCGAGCCGCGCCACACCACGCGCAGCACCGCTCCGCGCATCGTCTCCATCCAGGTTCCGACCGACAAGATCCGCGACGTCATCGGTTCCGGCGGCAAGGTCATCCGCGGCATCCAAGACGAGACCGGTGCTTTGGTCGACATCCAGGAGGACGGCACTGTCTTTGTCGGCGGCACCGGCGAGTCCGTCGACCAGGCTGTCGAGCGCATCAAGCTCATCATCAAGGTTCCCGAGCCGGGCGAGGAGTACACCGGTCGCGTGGTCTCCATCCAGCCCTTCGGCGCCTTTGTCAACCTGCTGCCCGGTAAGGACGGCCTGCTGCACATCTCCCGCGTCGCCAAGGGCCGCGTGGAGAAGGTCGAGGACGTCCTCAACGTGGGCGACGAGGTTAAGGTCGTCGTCATCGAGGTCGACGATCGCGGCAAGATCTCGCTCGATCGTCTGGATAAGCCCGAGGCTCCGGCTCGTGCCGAGGGTGCCTCCGAGGACGACGGTGAGCACTTCCAGCGCCGTGAGCGTCCGCGTCGCGAGCGCTCCGAGCGCAGCGACCGTCCGCGCCGTCCCGGCGACAACGGAGGCCGCAAGCCCCGCCGTCACCACGACGCCGAGTAACAGCCGTACATAAGCAGCTCAACAAGGGCGACTCCGGACAGGGGTCGCCCTTTTACTATTCCCGGCGGGGTCCGCGGGTAAAGTTTCCTGCTCTACAGTCCTGCTCGCACGGAGAGCACATTAAGTGCTCTCCGGCTCGTGCGGAACTCGCGATAAACTTTACCCGCGGCCCCCGCCGGGAATAGCAAAAGGGCTGGTGGGTGCGGGCTTCGATTTTGTCAGATAGTCTATTCAGTTATCTGAATTCAGATCTTTAGATAATCGCATGTGCGGCATTACCCCAGATAAAACCGACCAAAATAAACCTGTCCCTTTTTGGCAGGTCTGGGGCCATCGGGGGCCGGGGCGGGTTAAGTTTGTCGCGAGTTCCGCACGCAAAGGAAAGCACTTAATGTGCTTTCCGTCTTGCGCAGGACTGTAGAGCAGCAAACTTAACCCGCCCCGGCCCCCGGTGGCCCCAGACCGGCGGGATAGACCGGTTTGGATGGGGCTTTGATGCATGGGTGGTCTGTTGGTGGGCAAATGGGTATCATAATGCGGTTACTGCATCGACTCCGTGATGCATGTTTGTACGTTCCCGGCGGTCGGTTTGCCAGAAGCGCCCCGTCGGTTGTTCCAGACCCGTTTCGAAGAAAGGAAACCGCACGAACCTATGGCAGCTAAAAAATCATCTCCCTTGAAGATCATTCCGCTCGGAGGCCTTGACGGCATCGGCAAGAATATGACGGTCTTCGAGTGCGGCGACGACATGGTGCTCGTCGACGCCGGCCTTATGTTCCCCGACGACTCCCAGCCCGGTATCGATTTGGTGCTTCCCGACTACACCTATGTTCTCGAGAACGAGGAGAAGCTCCGCGGCATCATCGTCACCCACGGCCACGAGGACCATACCGGTTCGCTTCCGTACCTGCTGCAGGACCTCAACAACAAGGTGCCCATCTTCTCGAGCAAGCTGACGCTTGGTTTCATCGAGGGCAAGCTTTCCGAGTTCCGCATCCGCGCGCCCAAGTTCCGCGAGGTCAAGGGCGGTAGCCATGTCAATCTTGGTGGCATTTCGCTCGACTTCTTCTCTATGACGCACTCAATTCCGGGCGCTTTGGGCGTATTCATTCGCACCAACCAGGGTACCGTTATGCACACGGGCGACTTTAAGCTCGACCAGACGCCCATCGATGGCGTCACGCCCGATTATGCCGCTATCAGTCGCTTTGCCAAGCAGGGCATCGACCTGTTGCTTTCCGACTCCACCAACGCCACGGTTCCGGGCTTTACCAAGTCCGAGGCCGAAGTCGGCCCCAACTTGCTGCACGCCATCAAGAATGCCCCGGGCCGCGTGTTCGTCGCGTCGTTCTCGAGCCATATCCATCGCCTGCAGCAGATTTGCGACGCCGCCCGCAAGTGCGGCCGCAAGGTCGTCGTGACCGGACGTTCCATGCTCACCAACACCCGCGTGGCGCGCGAGCTGGGCTACCTCAACATCGACGATGCCGATATCATCGATGCCTTCGATATCGATAACCTGCCTGACGACAAGATTGTCGTCATGTGCACCGGCTCTCAGGGCGAGCCGCTGTCGGCGCTGTCCCGCATGGCCAACGGCGAGCACAAGACGCTCTCCATCCACGAGGGCGATACCGTCATCCTCTCGGCGACCCCTGTTCCCGGCAACGAGAAGGCCGTCCAGCAGGTCGTCAACAGCCTGGCCAAGCTTGGCTGCGACGTGTGGGACAAGAACCGTGCCCTCGTCCATGTCTCGGGTCACGGCAGCCAGGAGGAGCTCAAGCTTCTGATGGCCATGGCCAAGCCCACCTATTTTATGCCGGTTCACGGCGAGGCCGTGCACCTGCGTGCCCATGCCCAGCTTGCCCGTAAGATGGGTATTAAGGATGATCACATCTTTATCCTCGATAACGGCGACACGCTCGAGATGCGCGGTGGTATTGTCAAGCGCGGCACGCCCGTCGAGTCCGGCGTCGTCTACGTCGACGGCCTGCGCATCGGTGATACCGACCCCATCGTCCTGCGCGATCGTCAGAAGCTCGCCAATGACGGTATGGTCACAGCCGTCGCCATCGTTTCGCTCAAGCATAAGAAGATCGAGGCTATTGAGTTCTCGGGCCGTGGCGTTTCCTTTGCCATCGACGATCAGTTCTCCGAGGATGCCTCCGCATCCATCATGAAGACGATTGAGAAGGGCAAGTTTAGCTTTACGAGCAGCGGCTCCGATGCCATTCGCAAGGCCGTGCGCGATTCGCTCTCCAACTTCATTTGGAGCCGTACGCGCACCCGTCCGATGATCATTCCGGTCGTCATGGAGGTTTAGTTTGGCGCGCGGATCTGCACAAAACGCCAAAGGCAATAAAGCCAACAACCAACCGGCATCTGCTAAGGGTGCCGGTTCCCATCTTCGTGCCAATAAGGGCCACGAGGCCGAGTTCGACGATGTTGGGCCCCTGGTCGAGCCTTCGGCCAACCGCGATATCGCCGGCGTGGTTATTGCCGTTTTGGCGATTGCGTCTTTCATTGCCGTGATTTCTCCGGCAACGGCACCCGTGACGGCAGTGGTTGCCGGTTTCTACCATCTTGGCTTTGGCCTGGGCGCCTACGTGTTGCCAATCGTCATCCTTCTTTTTGCCGCTACGCTCTTTTTGGGTGAGGACTCGCCGCTCAACATTCGCTCGGTCGCGGGTGGCGCCGTTGTCTTTATCGCCGTCGTCTCCATTCTTTCGTTGATGGTGCCGGGCACGAGCGATTCGTGCGACCTCATGTTTGTGCCGCAAAACCTATCCGCTTCGGGTGGCTACATCGGTGCGTTTATTGCGAGTGCGCTGCAGAATGCCCTGGGTAAGCCTATCGCGATGGTGGTCCTGGTGGGTTTGGCCGTCGTTGGCTTTGTCATCATCGGCTTTTCGGTGGGTGGCGTTTTGCGCTCTGCGCGCGATCGCGCTGCCAATTTCGCCGAGCGTCGTCGTGCCGATGTCAATGCGAGCCCGTGGGGCGACGAAGAGGCCCTGTCGGTTCCCGGCGTCGCCCGTCCGCACCTGAGCATTCTTCGTCAGAAGGGCTCCGATATGGCCGTGACCACGGTCATGGGCAATGATGCGGCCCCGGTTTTGGACGATGACGACGAGGACGATGATCCGTTTGTCGACGTGTCCGAGGCTGTGGAGGCCGAGCGCGCCAAGACTACGCTGCTGCCGCGTCGCCATGTCAAGCATGGCAAGTCCGCGCCCAAGCTCAACACGAGTGAGCCCGACCCGTCTTGGTCCGATAGCGAAATCGAACTCACCGCGGGCGATGACGAGGATGACGAGTGTCCGCTCGAGACCGCCAAGACAACTTTGCTGCCGCGTCGCCAAGACAGGCGCGGACAGGTCACCGGACAGCTTTCGATGGAAGACGACCCGGACAAGGTCGACGAGTCCGAGCCGCCGTTTGCCGTGAACCCCGTGTCTGCTGCCCCGCAGATCCCCGATTTCCTGAAGCACCCTAAGGTTGCCGATGCCTCCACCCCTACGGCTTCCGCTGCTCCTGTTGCAGCCGGCGATGGGGGAGCTGACGGCACTGCTGCCGATGCCGAGGGCGAGCAAGAGGATGGCCTCAAACTCCCGCCGCTCGAAATCCTGCACGCCAATCCGCAGTCGGCGTCCGCCGCGTCTTCTGACAAGGAGTTGGAGCAGACTGCCGAGTCACTGCAGTCCACGTTGTTGGAGTTTGGCCGTAGCGCTCGCGTCGTCGGCTGGATTGCCGGTCCCACGGTGACGACCTTTAAGCTGCAGCCCGGCGAGGGCGAGCGCGTGAGCAAGATTTCGAGCCTCGAGGACGATATCGCGCTTTCGCTTGCCGCCCAGTCGGTGCGTATCTTTGCGCCGATTCCCGGCACCTCGCTTGTGGGTATCGAGATTCCCAATCGCAAGCGCCAGAACGTTAACCTGGGCGACGTGCTTCCCTATGTGAAGGGCGGTCCGCTCGAGCTGGCTATCGGCCGCGATGCCGAGGGTACGCCCGTCGTCGCCGACCTCGCCAAGATGCCCCACCTGCTTATTGCCGGTACCACCGGTTCGGGTAAGTCGGTCATGATCAACTCCATCATCACGACCCTGCTCATGCGCGCGCTTCCCGAGGACGTTCGCTTGATCATGGTCGACCCCAAGCGCGTTGAGCTTGCCGGCTATAACGGCCTGCCCCATCTCTATGTGCCCGTGGTGACCGAACCCAAGCAGGCTGCGAGTGCCTTGCAATGGGCTGTTTCCGAGATGGAGCGTCGCCTGAAGGTCTTCGAGCGCCTCAACGTTCGCAAGATCTCGACGTATAACGAAAAGCAGGCCGCCGGCGAGTTCGAACACTACGATAACCCGCCGCAAAAGATGCCCTATCTGGTCATTATCATCGACGAGCTATCGGACCTGATGATGGTTGCCGGCAAGGATGTCGAGGCCTCGATCGTTCGTATCGCCCAGCTGGGCCGTGCCGCCGGTATTCACCTTATCGTGGCTACGCAGCGCCCCAGCTCCAACGTGGTGACGGGCCTCATTAAGGCCAACATCACCAATCGTATCGCCTTTAACGTGGCCACGGGCATCGATTCCCGCGTCATTATCGACCAGATGGGCGCCGAAAAGCTCACCGGTTTGGGCGACATGCTGTTCTCCAAGGTCGACTGGGGCAAGCCCCGCCGTATCCAGGGCTGTTTTGTCTCGGATGATGAGATCAACGAGATCGTTGAGTTCGTTAAGTCGCAAAGCGAGCCCGACTATCACGAGGAGATTCTGTCTGCCGTGGCGCCTGCTTCCATGTCCATGGCTGGTGGCGGCATTGTTCGCACGGGCGTTGCCGAGCCGCAGGATGACGACCCGCTTATCTGGGAGGCCGCCCATATTGTGGTGGAATCGCAGCTGGGCTCCACATCTGGCCTGCAACGCCGCCTCAAGGTTGGCTATGCGCGCGCCGGGCGTATTATGGACATGCTGGAAGAAAAGGGCGTCGTCGGCCCGCCCGACGGTTCCAAGCCGCGCGAGGTCCTGCTGGATGACGAAGGGCTTGCCGCGCTGGAGTCTGTCGACGCCGAGATGGTACGTGAAGATCGTGAGTTTGGAGGATTCTGATGGCTGCACGCTTTGGTGACATGCTGCTCGAGCAGCGTCGCCGGATGGGCCTTTCCATCCAGCAGGTCGCCAACACCATCAAAATCAGGCCGCAGATCATCGAGTTTTTCGAGACTGGTAACTTTGCATCGATGCCCCCGCGTGGCTATGCGCAGGGCATGATTTCGAGCTACGCTCGCTTTTTGGGGCTTAACCCGCGCGAGGTCGTCAACGCTTATTTTGACGACCTCATGGCATATGAACGCGATACCTCGCAGCAGGGCGGTCGTTTTCAGGATGCTGCCGGCTACGTTAACTCGCGTTCTTCGGTCGATAACGGTCGTTTTTTGATGGTTCAGGGTGGTCGTACGACACGGTACGGCCAGCGCCCTCCGCAGGCGGGCTATATCACCGAGACGGGCTCCAGCGAGGAAATTCGTTCTCAGCGAGATCGTTTTCGCAGTACGCCCCTGCCAGATGACCGTGCGCTTCCCGCCGCTCGCGGGTTGAGTCGCGATCCTCGCGTCGGTTACGGCGACGGTGGATACTCCGGTCGTAGCTATCGCGGAGTACCCGCCGGGCGTTCCCGCGATGGCTATTCCGACGCCGATACCACGCAGGTGACGCCGCGCCTCCGTTCGCAATCCCAGCCCTATGGGCAGCGCTCTTCGGTGCCTCGCTCTGGCCAGCGCGGCTATCAGGGCCGTGGCGAGCTTGCGCCGCGTCCGGGCCGGCGGGGTTCGCAGCGCCAGAGTAGCTATCGTGGTCGTCCCGATAGCGGTCGCGGCCGCATACCGCAGGGTAATGGTCGTGGTAGCTCCAATCGCGGACGCGGCGTTGGGCGCGCCTCTCAATACAACACGATCGATCCGCGCATTATTTACGTCGGCATCGGTGCCGTGGTGCTACTGTTGATTTTGCTCATCGTGGTACTCCTGCGTGGTTGCGGCTCTGCTGCACCCGAGTCGACGCCCGAGACACCCGTGGCTACCAAGACGACGACTAAGAAATCTTCCAAGAAGACCGAACCCACTGACGAGGATGAAGACGCCGACGAGGCGACGGATGCGGCCAGTTCCGATGCCGCCAAGGCGACGGTCAAAACGGAAGAGGACGAGGTCACCAAGGTCAAGGTCTCTGTTGCCAAGGGCAAGACCGCCTGGATCGAGGTCAAGGTCGACGGTAAATCGGTCTATGGCGCTCAAGCGACCGGTCCTTTTGAGCAGGAGTACACGCCCGAGTCCTCGATTGAGATCACCACGTCCAAGCCCTCCGATGTCACGGTCACCAAGAATGGTGAAAAGGTTCGCTATGACACCAAGACATCGGGTGTGGCGCGCGTGACCATTACCGTTCCCAAGAAGGAGACCGCCGACTCCGCGAACGGCGATAATGCCGGCGGTACCGATAATGCCGACGGCACCGATGTCCAGTCTACCGTCGGCACCGACACGGCATCCGACGGCCAGACAGTGAACGATTCAGATGACTATTCGTACGACAGCTACTAAGGCTCCCCGTACCGAAAGGAAGAACCATGGCTAAAGATTCCAGCTTTGACGTTGTGTCCGAGGTTAACATGCAGGAGGTCGATAACGCCTTCCAGCAGACCGCCCGCGAGATTTCCCAGCGCTATGACCTTAAAGACTCCGGCGCCACCATCGAGCTTTCGAAGGGCGACAAGCTCTTTACGATTAACGCTCCGGCCGATTTTGTCTCCAAGCAGATCATCGATGTTTTGAGCTCCAAGCTCATCAAGCGCGGTATCGACCTCAAGGCTGTCTCTTGGGACGCCCCGCAGGCGGCTTCGGGCGGTACCGTGCGCGTGCTCGGTCATATCGTCGAGGGCATCGACCAGGCGACCGCAAAGAAGATCAATAAAGACATCAAGGATCAAAAGCTTAAGGTCAAGGTGACCATCGAGGCCGATAAGCTGCGCGTTTCCTCGGCTTCTAAGGACGCTTTACAGACGGTGATTCAGTTCCTGCGCGACCAGGACTACGGCCAGCCGCTGCAGTTTACCAACTACCGCTAATTTACTCGAAAGGACCGCTCTCCAACATGGATACTCCGTTGGGTTCCGTACTCTATATCACGCTTGGCTGCGCCAAGAACGAGGTCGATACCGACCGCATGCGTTCGCTGCTGGCCGCTGCGGGCTACGAGGAGGCATTCGATCCTCAGGATGCCGATATCGCCATTGTCAATACGTGCTCGTTTCTTACCTCGGCGACGTCTGAGAGCATCGAGACCACGCTCGAGCTCGCTAACGAGGTGCAGGACGGCGTTCGCTCCTGCCCCATTGTCATGTGCGGTTGCGTGCCGTCTCGTTACGGCGACGACCTGCCCGACGAGCTGCCCGAGGTCGCGGCATTTGTGAAGGCCGATGAGGAAGACGGTATCGTCTCTGTCATCGATGGCGTTCTTGGTGTGGAGCGTGAAATCGCTGCCTATATCCCGCAGGTCAAGCGTACCGTCGAGGGCGCTGTCGCCTACGTCAAGATCTCCGATGGCTGCAATCGTTTTTGCAGCTTCTGCATGATTCCCTACATTCGCGGTCGCTATCATTCGCGCAATGCCGAAAGCATTATCTCCGAGGTGCGCGACCTGGTTGCCGGCGGTGTGCGCGAGATCGTGCTGATCGGCCAGGACACGGGCATTTGGGGCACCGACTTTGCCGATGAGGACGCCGCTGAGGCCTCACCGCGCAATCTGGCGCAGCTGCTGCGCGCCGTCGCCGAGGCTGTACGCCCGCACAACGTCTGGGTTCGCGTGCTCTATCTGCAGCCCGAGGGCATGACCGACGAGCTTATCGAGACGATTCGCGATACGCCCGAGGTATTGCCCTATATCGATATCCCCGTGCAGCACTGCGACGCGCGCATCCTCAAGGCCATGCGTCGCTCCGGTTCGCGTCAGGAGCTCGAGGAACTGTTCCGCGATCTTCGTGATCGTATCCCCGGCATCGTGATTCGCTCCACGGCCATGGTCGGCTTTCCGACCGAGACCGACGACGAGTTCCGTGATCTTATCGACTTTATGGACACCGTCGGCTTTGACTATACGAGCGTCTTTGCCTACTCGCGGGAGGAGGGCAGCCTGGCCGCCAATATGGAGGGCCAGGTCGATGAGGAGGTCAAGCTCGAGCGCGCCCAGGAGGCCATGGATCTGGCCGAGTCGCTGGGTTTTGCCGCCACGGCAGCCCATGTGGGCGAGCGCGCCCAGGTAATCGTCGACGGTATCGAGGAGACCGAGGACGGCGCCGAGCTGATCGGTCATGCCTGGTTCCAGGCGCCCGATTCCGATGGCGCGGTGCATCTGGACGCCAGCGAGGCGTCCGTGGGCGATATTTTGACCGTCGAGTTTACCGATAGCTTCTGCTATGAGCTTATCGGCCATGTTGTGGAGTAGGAGAGCGTCGTGGCAAACGAGAGCAATAAGGAACTGACGAGCGTTTGGACGCCCGCCAACATCGTGACGTGCGTGCGCATCGTCTTTATTCCGGTGTTCATGATCGTCTCGGCCCTGTCTCACGCGAGCGTTGCCGGTACGGACTGGAGCACCTTCGACGGCCCGCTCGCCGCCGCTGCCTTCATTCTGTATGTGATCCTGTCGTGCACCGATAAGGTCGACGGCTATCTGGCGCGCTCACGCAACGAGATCACCGATTTCGGCAAGTTCTTGGACCCCATCGCCGACAAGTTGCTGGTGTTCTCGGCCTTGCTGCTGTTCTTGGATTTTGGCGCGGTGACCGTGTGGTCCGTGTTCATTATCCTGTTCCGCGAGCTGTTGGTGAGCGCACTTCGCATGGTCGCGAGTGCTGCCGGTGTGGTCGTTGCCGCCGATAAGCTCGGCAAGTACAAGACGGCGACCACGATGGTCTCCATCTGTGGCTATCTGTGCGTCTTTGCGATGGCCGGTCTTCAGCTGGGGCCGGCGTCGCTGCTGCTCGGTGTCTATTCGGTGTCGCGCTTCCTGTACGTCATCGCCGTCATTTTGACCATTATCTCGGGTGCCCAGTACTTCTGGAACTGCCGTAAGATCGTCTTTTCGGTCTAGGTCCTGGTGGGTATGACGGAGTCTTATTTGCAGATCGCCGCAAACAACGAGGAGCTGGCGCGCGATATTGTCGAGCGCGCGAGTGCCCGTGGCGTGACGGTGTCGACGGCGGAGTCGCTGACGGCGGGCATGATCGCCTCGACGATTGCCGATATCCCGGGTGCCTCGGCGGTGCTTCGTGGCGGTGCGGTGACCTACTGCGATGAGATCAAACATCGCGTGCTCGGCGTCGAGCAGGAAACGCTCGATCGGTTTAGCGCCGTGTCGCATCAGACGGCGCGTGAGATGGCCGCGGGCTCGCTGGACCTCTATCAGAGCGATGTCGCCGTGAGCGCAACGGGCTACGCTGGGCCCGGCGGCGGTACCGGGCAAGACCCCGCCGGCACGTTCTATATCGGCTGGGCGTATCGCGCGGCCGATGGGGGAGCGACGGTCGTTGAGTCTGCGCGCTGTCACTACGAGGGTGATCGGTCGTGCGTCCGTGCCTATGCGGTCGCTGAGGCTTTGGAACGCATTGTCCGCGTGCTCACTTCCATGGAATAGACGTGTTTTAAGGGGCCTTAGGGCCCCTTAATTGTGGAGATAGGGACCTTAGGCAAGGAATGCGCTTGCGCTGGCACATGTCTTTAATTTGTACGAGCACTCGTATTTGCGATTGGCATGGTCAAGCGTTTGGTCGGCGTTTGGTCGGCGTTTGGTCGGGTTTTGGAATGGACGGGTGCATATGATGAACCTGAACGGTTGACCACGAACAGCCGTTCGTTTATCATCGATTCAGGTTGTTAAGAGGAGGGCTATTCATGGCCAAGAATTCAGGTCCCGTACGTACCGTTCATACGCGCACGACGGGTAAAGAGCGCGACGAGATGATCGCCACTACCAAGGCCGAGATCGAGAAGAAGTTCGGCCAGGGTTCTATTATGAGGTATGGCGACGGCGGTCCCGAGCTCGAGGTCGAGGCTATTCCGACGGGCTCTCTGGCGCTCGATGCCGCTTTGGGTATCGGCGGCGTGCCGCGCGGCCGTATCGTTGAGATTTATGGCCCCGAGTCCTCCGGTAAGACAACGCTTTCGCTCGAGATTCTTGCAGAGGCGCAGGCCATGGGCGGTGTCGTGGCTTTTATCGACGCTGAGCATGCGCTTGATCCCACCTACGCCGCGCGCATCGGCGTCGATATCGACGAGGTGCTGATTTCCCAGCCCGATACGGGTGAACAGGCGCTCGAGATCGTTGACATGCTTGTGCGTTCCGGTGCCATCGACGCCATCGTCGTCGACTCTGTTGCCGCTTTGACTCCGCGTGCAGAAATCGAGGGCGAGATCGGTGACACGACGGTGGGTCTGCAGGCTCGCTTGATGAGTCAGGCGCTCCGCAAGCTCGCCGGCTCGCTTGCCAAGTCCAACACAACCTGCATATTCATTAACCAATTGCGCGAGAAGATCGGCGTCATGTTCGGCAACCCCGAGACCACCACAGGCGGCCGCGCACTCAAGTTCTTCTCTTCCGTGCGTATCGATATTCGCAAAATCGATACCATCAAGCTCAAGGACGAGGTTATCGGCAATCGCGTACGTGCCAAGGTCGTTAAGAACAAGGTGGCTGCTCCGTTCCGCTCGGCCGAATTTGACATCATGTATGGCACCGGCATTTCTAAAGAGGGCTCGATTCTGGATATGGCTGTCGAGTGCGGCATATGCAAAAAGATGGGGTCTTGGTTTGCCTATGGTGAGGACAAACTCGGCAACGGTCGCGAGGCCGCTAAGACGTTCCTGCGCGAGCATCCCGATTGCGCCGACGAGATCGAGCACAAGGTTCGCCTTGCCTGCGGTCTTGAGTATGACGATGATGCCCCCTCCGAGGTTGAGTTGACCGATCAGCCTGCCCCCGAGGAGTTTGACGAGCTGTATGCCATCGATGGCTCCGCGATGCTCGACGATGACGACGAGTAACGGATGGCGACATGTCGTATACGGTGACCGAGGCTAGGGTCGTTTTTCCGGATAAGAAGACGGCCTCCTCGTTCTCGAGCGGTTATGCGTCTAAAAAGCCCTGTGCACATATCGATTGCGATCTGGAGGGCGGTTTTGAACGGTCCATTTGGATTCCCGTGCGTGTGGCACGTGTGTACGTTCAGAACCGTCTCGATCTTCCCTGCGACTGGGATGACTTTCGCGAGGCGGTGCAGCTTATCGAATGCAAATGTGCGCTTACCATGGTGACCGAGATGCTTTCACGTCGCGATCATGCTACAGGCGAGGTGCGCGATAAGTTGGCGCGCTATGGCTTTCGACAGCCCGCGATTGACTTTGCCGTCAATCGTGCCATCGAGTACCGTTTTTTAGATGAGAACCGCTTTTGCTCGTACTTTATCGAGGAGCGTAAGCGTCGTGGTTGGGGACAGCGCAAAATCGAGACTGAACTCAAGCGTCGCCATGTTGCACTTGATGACATTCCAGGGTATCCCGAGGCTTATTTTGCCGAGGATGACGACTTGGCTCGCGCATCGGCTTTGCTCGCTAAGCGTCGCGTTCCCGAGGCACATGCATTCGAAAAGCTCGTCAGATTTTTGATGGGCAAGGGCTTTTCCTATCACATTGCCGCGGATGCCGTTAAGGCGCGCCTTGATGCCTTAAGCGAGAAATGCGACGTTTAAGCATGCGCACGTTACGCCCCTGCCGTTCACCGCTCGATAGGCGCCGTGCTGGGTGCGTTGATTTGACAGTTGTTGCGGTTCAACGTAGGATAATTACTGTCATTTGCATTGTGATATGTGCTCATCTGCGATGAGTTTGTTTATATGTTTATCTGTATCCGACCCGCATAAGCTGCGCCCATATTACTCAAATGTCGCGAGCCGTTCGTATGGACGGTTCGCTTTGTTATGTAACGAATCCATAAAAAGGAGTGAGCATGCCGCTTATCATTGCAGCGCTCGTTGGCATTGTTTTGGGTGCCATCGTCGCCATTGCCTACATGCGCACCGCCAAGCAGGGTAGTCTTCACGAGGCCGAAGAAAAGATTCAGTCGGCACACGCGCAGGCAGAGTCCCTGATCGGTGATGCTAAGCGTCAGGCCGAGACCCTCAAAAAAGAGGCTCTGCTCGAGGCTAAGGAAGAGATCATCAAGAACAAACAGGCCGCCGAGGCCGAGGACAAGCAGCGTAAGAGCGAGATTCGCGCGCTCGAAAATCGCGTGATGCAGCGCGAGGAATCGCTCGACCGACGCAACGATGCGCTCGATAAGCGCGAGCATCAGCTGTCCAGCCAGGCCGGTCAGGTCGAGAAGCGCTCTCGCGAACTTGAGGAGCTTTGCGCCAAGCAGACCTCCGAGCTCGAGCGTATTGCCGACCTTACGCGCGAGGATGCTCACAAGGAGCTGCTCGACAAGGTCCGCGGTGAGGTTACCCATGAGGCGGCCACCATCATCCGTGAGTCCGAGCAACAGGTCCGCGCCGAGTGTCATAAGACCGCTCAGGAGATTCTCTCCCTGGCGATCCAGCGCTGTGCTGCCGACCATACCGCCGAGGTCACCGTCACGTCCGTTCATATTCCCTCCGATGACCTTAAGGGCCGCATCATCGGTCGCGAGGGTCGTAACATCCGTACTTTCGAGCAGGTTTCCGGCGTCAACCTTGTGATCGACGACACCCCCGAGACTGTCGTGCTTTCGAGCTTTGATCCGGTCCGTCGTGAGACCGCCCGCGTGGCGCTCGAGAACCTTATTGCCGACGGTCGTATTCACCCCGCCCGCATCGAGGAGATGTACCACAAGGCCGCTGACTTGGTTCAGCAGCGTGTGCTCGAAGCCGGCGAGCAGGCCGCCTTCGATACCGGAATCCACGACCTGCATCCCGAGATCGTCAAAACCCTGGGCGCTCTGCGCTACCGCACCTCGTTTGGTCAGAACGTGCTACAGCACTCGCTTGAGGTCTCCGACCTGTGCGGCATCATGGCCTCCGAGCTTGGTCTGGATGTTGTGACCGCCAAGCGCGCGGGTCTTCTGCATGACCTGGGCAAGGCCATCGATCACGACGTTGAGGGTCCGCATGCTGTGATTGGTGCCGAGCTTGCCCGCCGTTATGGCGAGAAGCCCGTTATCGTCCACGCAATCGAGGCCCATCATGCCGATGTCGACCCCAACACGGTGCTCGACGTTCTGGTCCAGGCTGCTGATGCTGTTTCCGCTTCTCGTCCCGGCGCCCGTCGCGAGTCGGCCGAGAGCTACATCAAGCGCCTTGAGAAGCTCGAGGAGATTGCCAACTCTCATGACGGCGTCGAGCGTACCTATGCTATGCAGGCCGGTCGCGAGGTCCATGTCATGGTTCAGCCGGACAAGATTTCCGATGCCCAGTCCACGGTGCTTGCGCACGATATTGCCCATCAGATCGAGGAAGAGATGGAGTATCCCGGTCAGGTGCGCGTTGTCGTGATTCGCGAGAGCCGTGCCGTCGATATCGCTAAATAACATGAACGACGCGAACGAGCTCATCTCATTTATCGCGTCGATGTCGGGGGAGGGCAACCTTCGCGTCGAGGAAAACCTTGGCGAGGGGTATGTCCGCCTCCGCGTTTCGGAGGCCGAGCGCCGTCAGGCCAAGCATGACATTCAGCATGTAGAGGACATTGTCATCGAGATGCTGCGTAATGCTCGCGATGCCGGAGCCGATAAGGTCTATCTAGCCACGACCAAGGAGGAGGGTGTTCGTACCCTCCTCTTCCTGGATAACGGTTCGGGTGTGCCGCAGGATATGCAGGAGCGTATCTTCGATGCCCGTGTCACATCCAAGCTCGAGAGCATGAAAATGGACCGTTGGGGTGTTCACGGTCGTGGTATGGCGCTGTTCTCTATCAAGCAAAACACCGATGAGGCACGCGTTGTTACATCGGGCGTCGATTTGGGCTCAGCGTTTAAGGTGTGCGTTGATACCGATCGCTTAGGCGAGCGCACCGACCAGTCGAGCTGGCCTCAGGCGGTTAAAGGCGAAGACGGCCGCTATGTATGCGCTCGCGGTCCTCACAATATCATTCGCGCAGCCTGCGAGTTTGCCCTTGAGGAGCTGCGCGACTGCGACGTGTATCTGGGCTCTCCGTCCGAGATCGCGGCGACCCTGTACGCCCAGGCTTCCAGTCGTCTCGATACGTCACGCCTGCTCTTTATCGATGACGAGTGTGAGCTTCCGGTTATCGATCGTTTAGGTCTCGCTTCGGATGCCGAGGACTTTATCCGGATTTGCTCCGGGCTGGGTCTCGAGATGTCCGAGCGTACTGCCCACCGTATTCTTTCGGGACAGATTAAGCCCGTTCGCGGCGTGTGTGCGCGTCTGCTGCGCGAGCGCGATTCCACCACGCAATTGCCGGCTCCAGTCGATCTTGCCAAGGACCGTCGAGGCCTCCGCATTGCCAAGGATGACATGGCGCAGTTTTCGCGTGCTGTCGAGCGCGACTTCAATGACCTCGCCGCCCGGTATTACCTCAATCTGTGCGGCGACCCTAAGATTCGCGTTTCACGTGATCGCATCACCGTGACGTTCGACCTTGCCAAAGAGGAGTAGCATCTTTACCGAGTCCGCTCGGTACGATACAGTTATTGCAGTTAAAACGTACTTTTAAACGCAGGAGTTTCTTCATGGATTGCCTGAAGGTATCAAGCAAATCATCGCCCGCGTCCGTTGCCGGCGCCATTGCCGGTATGGTCAAAGATGGCGTTCCCGTCAACATTCAGTGCGTCGGTGCCGGCGCCGTCAACCAGGCCATAAAGGCCGTTGCCATTGCGCGAGGTTTTTTGATTCCGACTGGCTTTGATGTCTCTTGTGCGCCGGTGTTCTCTGACATCCTCATTAACGGGGAGTCTCGCACGGCAATCCGTCTCTCTATCTACGTTCACCAGATTAATCGGGCTGCTATGGACAATGTCGTCATGGACGACGTTAAGCCTGTTGCGTAAGCGAGTTTTCGCACGTTTGTAGCACCTTTGTGCCCCGTCGATATCATCGTTAGGATGTAAGCTCATGGACCAGCGTTTCGTACGCGATATTCTTGCCGGTAAAACCTATTTTATTCGCACGTTCGGCTGCCAGATGAATCAGCACGACTCCGAGCGCGTGAGCGGTTTGCTCGATTCCTATGGTTGTCTTATGGCGCTCGATCCGGAACATGCCGATATTGTCGTATTCATGACGTGCTGTGTGCGCGAGGCTGCCGATACGCGCCTGTACGGTCAGTGCAATTCCTGCAAGAGTCTTCCTCCTTCTCCTTCGGGCAAGCGTGTGGTCGCCGTGGGTGGTTGCATCGCTCAGCGCGATGGCGAGGGCTTGCTCACCAACGTCGATAACGTCAACGTTATTTTTGGTACGCATTCGATTGCGCACGTGGCGGAGCTTATCGCCGAGGCGTTTATGGATGGCAAGCGCCATATCCGCACGAATGAGCATGAAGATACGGACGCCATGAGTATGCCGTGGCATCGCGAGACGCAGTATCATGCATGGGTGCCCATCATGACGGGCTGCAACAACTTCTGCACGTACTGCATCGTGCCGTACGTCCGTGGTCGCGAGAAGAGCCGCCCCTTCGAGGAGATTGTCGACGAGGTGACGGGTCTGGTGCGTCAGGGTGTGCGCGAGATTACGCTGCTGGGACAAAACGTTAACTCCTACGGTCGCGATCTCTTTGGCAAGCCGCGCTTTGCCGACCTGCTGCGCGCCGTGGGTGATACGGGCGTCGAGCGTATCTTCTTTACTTCTTCGCACCCCAAGGATTTGCTTCCCGAGACCATCGATGCTATGGCCGAGACACCTGCCGTTATGCCGCAGCTTCACCTAGCCGTTCAGTCGGGTTCCACGCGTATCCTTAAAGAGATGAATCGTCGGTACACGCGCGAGGATTATCTGGGCCTGGTCGATCGCATTCGTAACCGTATGCCCGAAATTGCGCTTTCGACCGACATCATCGTGGGCTTCCCGGGCGAGACCGAGGAAGACTTTGAGCAGACGCTCTCGCTTGCCGAGACGGTTCGCTATGCCCAGGCCTACACGTTTATTTACTCCAAGCGCGCCGGTACCCCGGCAGCTGAGATTTATGATCCCACCCCGCATGAGGTTATCCTTGAGCGCTTTAACCGTCTGGTCAAGGTTATCGAGACGACGGCATACGAGTATAACCAGGGCGAGCTTCACACCGTGGTGCCTGCGCTTATTGAGGGCACGAGCAAGAAAAACGACGCTGTCCTTCTTGGTAAAAGTCCTAAGAACCAGACAGTGCATGCGCCGATTCCCGCTGGCTATAACATCGATCAGCTTATCGGCAAAATCGTCGACGTCGATGTGGATGTCGCCAAGACGTGGTATCTGTCTGGCTCCGTTGTGGGTGAGCCTCGCTAATGGTTTCCCCCGGCACAAACCTTTCTGCCGTAGCGATCGTCGGTCCGACGGCGGTCGGCAAGAGTGATGTTGCCGACCGCCTGGCCTCTCGTCTGTCGTCTGAAGTGTTATCGTGTGACGCGATGCAAATCTATCGCGGTATGGATATCGGTACGGCCAAGATGATGCCCGAGGAGTGCTCGGTGCCCCTGCGCCTTGTCGATATCGTGGACCCGGGCGTCGCGTATTCTGCTGCACTCTATCAGTCTGACGCCCGGGCGCATATCGAGCGCTTGCTTGGTGAGCAACGGCTTCCGGTCTTTTGCGGCGGCACGGGCTTGTATCTTAAGGCTGCACTCGATGAAATGGATTTTCCTTCGGGAGAGCTCGAGGACGAACGTCGCACGGGTTATCAGGAGCTTGCCGAGCGTATTGGCGAGAAAGCTTTGCATGCCCTGCTTGCCGAGCGTGATCCGGAATCGGCTGCCGTGATTCATCCTCATAACGTGCGCCGCGTGATCCGTGCGCTCGAGATGCACGATGACGGTGTGTCGTATGCCCAGCAGAAGTCGAAATTCAGCGTTCCGCATGAGCGCTATCATGCCTTGTGGTTTGGTCTGACGCGTAGCCGTGAAGTGCTGTATGAGCGCATTAACCTGCGTGTCGACCTTATGTTTGAGCAGGGGCTGGTTGATGAGGTCCGTGGCCTTATGGACCAGGGCCTGGGTGATGCACTCACGTCGATGCAGGCAATCGGTTACAAAGAGATTATTGATGCCTTGCGAGGCGTTATTACCATGGACGAGGCCCGCGAGCTTATTAAGATGCGCTCACGTCGCTATGCCAAGCGCCAACTTTCCTGGTTTAAGCGTGACGATCGCATCGTGTGGTTCGATATGGATGAGTTTACAATCGATGAGGTCGTCGATGATATCTACCGTCGTATCGAGGCTGCCTAATGGCACGTTTTCCCTTGGTTCCCACGGCGCCTGAACCTGAGCGTGCCGTCTTGGTTGGTGTTGAGTGGCGCGATAACGCCTGGCCGCTCGACCGTTCGCTCGACGAGCTCGAGCGCTTGGCTCACACTGCTGGAGCCCAATGCGTGGCACGCTTGTCTCAGCGTCTGGTCAAACCCTATCCCAAATCGTTTATCGGCTCCGGTAAGGTCGAGGAGCTATGCGGTTTGGTGCATCGTATGGATGCGGATGTTGTAATCTTCGACGACGACTTGACTCCTTCACAGCAGTCCTATCTTGAGAAAGCCGTGGGCGAACCGGTCAAGATTATTGACCGTACGGCGTTGATTTTGGATATCTTTGGCCTGCATGCTCAGACGCGTGAGGGTCGCTTACAGGTGCAGCTGGCTCAGTTGCAGTATCTGCTGCCCCGTCTGCGAGGTATGTGGAGCCACCTTGCTAAGGAACAGACGCGTGGCGGCATTGGATCGCGTTTTGGCCAGGGCGAAAGCCAGCTCGAGGTCGACCGTCGCCTGATTCGCGATAAGATCGCTGCGCTTCGACGCGAATTGAAACAGGTTGAACAACGTCGTGATGTGCAATCGAAAAGCCGTATTGAATCGCCGGCGTTTCGCGTAGCGTTGGCTGGCTACACCAATGCCGGTAAGTCGACGTTGCTTAATCGATTGACGGGATCCACGGTACTTTCGCAGGATAAGCTGTTTGCCACGCTCGATCCTACGACGCGTTCGTATCGTTTACCCGGTGGCCGTGGCATGACGATCACTGATACCGTTGGCTTTATTCAAAAGCTGCCCCATGGCCTGGTCGATGCGTTTAAATCTACGCTTTCCGAGGTGCTCGGTGCCGATTTGGTTCTTAAAGTTGTGGATGCTTCCGATGAGGATTACGAGCGTCAGCTTGAGGCGGTTGATCGTGTCCTTGACGAGATTGGTGCCGGTGAGCGCCTGACGCTTACCGTGTTCAATAAAATCGATCTGCTCGATAGCGTCGACCGCTTGAGCTTTCGCCGGCGCTATCCCGAGGCGGTATTGTTCTCGGCTCAGACGGGTGAGGGCCTTGATGACTTAGTCGACCGCATCGCTCGTGAGGCGGCCGCTACGGACGTGTTGCTCTCGGCCGATATCCCGTATCGAGAGGGTGCGTTAATCACGCTCGTGCACGAACAGGGAACCCTTCTGCACGAGGAATACCTCGAGGACGGCGTTCGTATTGTGGCAAAGCTTCCAGCCCGTATCGCACCGCGTCTCGAGCGTTATCGAACAGAGTAAATCAGCTCCAGTACACCCAAGATAACCGGTTGATGAAGCAGGTAGAACGGCAGCGCATGGCGCCCGAGACTTGCGAGCGCCGGGATGGGATTCGCATAGGCCCATCCCGGCGCCTCATAGTTTGCTTCCTGAGTCGTGTGGGCGGCAAAGAAGCCTGCAAGGTACATAAATAAGAATGGTATGACTGGATAGTAATCACCAGAGACAAAGTCTGGGCTTGGGAAACCCAGCCAAGCTAAATAGGGGATAGGATAAACCGTTTTAGGAATGCTCCAGGTAAGGGTAAAAAGTGTGAGGCAAATTGCTATACCCCATACCGACGGCACTTTAACGATCACCGGACGCGCGAGCGCGACAATGGCGGTGCAGGCCGCCATGCAGAACATGATGCCGAAGTTCACCGAGTCATCGACTGAGACGAGCGTCGTCGCGACCCATACAACAAAAGCGGCAGCGGCATATTTGACGGCACGCTTGATGTTGTTGCGCGAGAGGGTGCACATCCAGCCGGCAATAAACAAAAATACCCAACTGATGCTGGCACGCCAGATGTCTTGGAAGATGGTCTGAGTAAACCAGGGCATATCCCAACCATAAAGATAGGCAAGATCGTAGCAAGCATGAAATCCTGCCATCGACAGCATGGTAAATCCGCGAATGGTATCAAAGACCGTGATGCGGTTTTGCATTACGAGAACCGGCGCATCAATCCAACAACCTTGCCCAGGATCGTCGGATTTGTCGCATAGATGGGCTCCATGGTGTCGTTTTCGGGCTGCAAGCGAACTCGTCCCTGCTCCTTGTAGAACGTTTTGACCGTTGCGGAGCCATCGATCATGGCCACAACGATCTCGCCATTCATGGCACTCTTCTGTTCGCGAACGATGATATAGTCGCCGTTAAGGATACCGACGTTAATCATCGAATTGCCGTGGACCTCGAGGATAAAAGACCCCTGGTCCGTTGCGATCTCGGTCGGGATGGTAAAGGTGTCCTCGATATTCTGCTCGGCAAGGATGGGGATCCCTGCGGCGACACGGCCCACGAGGGGTAGCGATACGGTTCCGCGGGGTGCCGTGGGCTCATCGGACTTTGAGATGGAGACGGAGGCTCCGTCCTCGTCAAAGAGCTCTAGGGCACGAGGCTTGGTGGCGTCACGTTTGAGCAGGCCGCGTGCTTCCAGTGCGGAGAGATGTGCATGTACGGTGCTAGGGGAGGAAAGACCCACAGCCGAAGCCATCTCACGCACGCTGGGCGGATAGCCCTTTTCCTGCTGATACTCCTTGATGAAGTCGTAAATCTGCTGCTGTCGCTTGGTAATTTTGCGAGCCATCAGGGATTCCTCTCTACCTAACCCAAACAAATGTTCTATGTTTGCTTGACAGGAACAACTGTTCGAAGATAATAATAACCGAACACTCGTTCCCGCGCTAGACTTTTTTGTCCTCGCGGCTTGATAAAACAGTTCTCGTCAAAAACGCGAGAGGAGAACATGATGAATGCAACGGATATGGTCCAGGGAAACCTCGCCCTTAAGCTCGAGACGCCTGCGGCGCCGGCTTTCACGGTTGTCAAAGGCGGCCGATCTGGTTTTCAAACACTGCCTGGCAAGCCCGTCCGCAGCCAGTGCGTCGCCACGACTTCGGCCCCCGTTGCTCTGAAGGCCTCGACGATTGTCGCCCTGGCCGTTGCGCTCACGCTCTTCTTTGTACTTGCTACCTCGATCTTCAGCGCTCGTCACGCCGCATATGCCGAGTCGGCATCTAACGTTACCTATGAGACCGTCCGTGTTCAGTCCGGAGATTCCTTGTGGTCGCTTGCTCAGGAGCATTCCGTTGACGGTCTTTCTACGCAGGAGACTTCTGACATAATTCGCAGTGTCAATCATCTGGAGCATGGGTCACTCGATGCGGGTGACGTTCTTAAAGTTCCTGCGCGTTCGTAAGATTTAAGCTCCGGCACATGGTACCCTTGTTATCGTTTTGGAGGAGGTACCATGCGCTGTCCCAGATGCGGCAATGCACATACCCGTGTTGTCGATTCCCGTATGCAGGAATCTAATAACACCATTAAACGCCGTCGTGAATGTTGTTCGTGCAACTATCGCTTCACAACATTCGAGCGATGCGAAGACCCCATCGAGGTCATCAAATCTGATGGGTCAAGGCAGCGGTTCGATCGCAATAAGCTGCTGGTCGGCTTAATGCGCGCTACGATTAAGCGCGACATCGACACGAAAAAGCTCAATGAGCTCATCGATGACATCGAGGTGGAGCTGCGTTCACGTACGCTGACGGCTGTTACGTCCCACGACCTGGGCGACATGGTGCTTAAGCGCCTGGCCAAGATCGACAAGGTGGCCTACATTCGCTTTGCCTCGGTCTATCGCGATTTCAAAGACATCGATGAGTTTTTGCAAGAGCTCGACAAGCTAAGGTGATTTTATGTCCAACATTACGGTCAACATTAAGCGTCTCGACCCTACGATCGACCTTCCCAAATACGCCCATCCCTCAGATGCCGGTTTGGACCTCCGTGCCAATGAGGACTGTACCCTTAAGCCCTTCGAGCGACGCTTGGTCTCTACTGGCCTTGCGATCGCGCTGCCCGATGGATACGCTGGCTTCGTTCAGCCTCGCAGTGGCCTGGCTATTAAGCAGGGTCTGTCTATAGTCAACACGCCTGGCCTCATCGACGCCCACTACCGAGGAGAACTCAAAGTCATCCTTATCAACCTGGATCCATCCAATGAAATCCAGATCAACAAGGGTGACCGAATCGCTCAACTCGTCATCCAAGAAGTTCCCACGGTCAATCTCGTGGAGGTAGACGAACTAGACGAAACGGACCGAGGCAACGGAGGCTTCGGCTCCAGCGGCGTCGCCTAGTTGCTTCCGTCCGCTCACCCGTGGGAGGGCCCTATATATCATCCCATGCTCAAACATTCTCGCTGCGCTGCGAAACTGCGCGTGGGACGATATATAGGGCCCTCCCACGGGTGAGCTACGTTTGTATGCTTGTAACTACCGTGCCTCTTCGCTGGAAGCTGATAGCATTAATCAATTTGTAAGCCGGTGCGACAAGGGAGTTTCTCCTTTGTCGCACCGGCTTTCTAGTCGGATTGCAATTTGTTTTCAAGCAGGAAACCTCTCGTCCGGGACTCACCCATATCGTTCCACGCGCAGTTTCGCAGCGAGCGCAGCGAAGCGAGAATGTTTGAGCATGGAATGATATGGGTGAGTCCCGGACGGGTGGGATTAGTGCGCCCTGCGAAGCGAGAATGTTTGAGCATGGAATGATATGTGTGAGAAGCGGGCGGGAGGGATACGAGCGCGCAGCGAGAATGTTTGAGCATGGAATGATATATGGGCGGCTCCCGCCGAGCAGCGGACTTTCGCCTAGCGGATATGCGCGGGTTTTCCGCCCCAGTAGAAGCGGCAGAAGGCTCGTTTGCGCTTTTGGGGCTTGCCTGTAAGTTCCATGGTTGCGATGGCGATGTCCTCGGCCGCGTGTGGACGGCGTAGCACTTCGCCATTGATGAGCAGTGCCTTGAGCGACTCGGGATGATCGTGGAGATGGCGCAGCGTCACAATGAGCTCGCGTGCGGTGGTGACATGCATACTGGCGCCCAAGTCGGTGAGCATGGTGGTGTTGGCCTTTTCCTGGCCATAGGACTTGCCCAGCAGAATCATCGGCAGGTGTGCACACAGGCATTCGGTAACAGTGAGTCCGCCCGATTTGAGAATTGCCAGATCGCAGCCGTGCATGAGCGCTGCCATGTCATCGACATAGTCAAGAACCGTGACGTTTTCGAGTTTCATGGCTTCGAAGAGCGTTTTCAGGCGCGTGGCGTATTCCGTGTCCTTGCCCGGCAAAAAGACAAAGTGCATATCCTCGAAGCTACGGAGGAAGGGGAGGGTGTGGTCCATCGCCGCGCGAAAGCGAACGTACGGTTGAGGCAAACTAGCGCCGGCCATTACCAGCACAATGGTCTTGTCGATAGGGAGATTGAACTTCTCGAGTTCTTCCTCACGATTGTAATCCGTGTCAAATCCAGCGCGAATAGGGATGCCCGTAATGCGTATCTTTGCCTCAGGAACCTTGCGTGGGCGGAGCGTCTCGGCCATAAACTCGTTTGCCACGCAGAATAAGTCGGTGTCCTTATGGGGCCACCAGCCCTCGACCTCGTAATCGGTCGGCACGCAAATGACGGGATAGTCGATGCCCGTAATGACGCGCGCACCAACCGCAACGTTGGCTGCCGTGATATGTGTGGCGACCACGGCAATAGGCCTACGAGTGCGAACGTATTCGTTAAATGCGGGGAACATAATGCGTGACCATGCCGTGCCGCCGCCCCAAAGCAGGTGTCCGGTAAGGGTATATCGCCAGGTCAAGTCATAAATTGGGCGTGTGGCGCCGGTAAACGATGCGGCCGTTTTGTTGCCGTCGAATTTTATGCGTCCAAAATCGAGGATATCCAAGACCTCAATCTCGACATCCTGCGGTATGCCCTTGGTACCGCGTATAAGCTCGAATGCTTGTGCGATAGCGTTGGCTGCCGCTTTGTGTCCCGAACCAACCGATGCGTGGACAATGGTCACTAAGGGCTTTTGTCCAGGTGACGGCATCAATTGCTCCGATTGAGGGGCGCTTTGCGTGGGTAGGGGAGCGTCATTGCCCATCTGCGTTTGATCCATCGATAACTCCCCTTCATCGTTGTTTCGCAAAGAATCATTGTAGTGCATGACTGTCATGTTCTCCCAAATTTGGGTATGAGCGCAAAGAACGCCAATGTTTCGATGAGAGGACACTCCATGACTACCAATCAGCCGATCGATGTTGCGATTATCGGCGGCGGCCCAGCGGGCTATGCTGCAGCCATTTATGCGTCGCGATCCAATCTAACGACGACTGTGATTGAGCAAGGCATGTCGGGAGGACAGATCGCCACAACCAATGAGGTCGAAAACTATCCGGGCATTCCGCTCTTGAGCGGCGCCGAACTCGGCGAGCGTTTTCAGCAACATGCAGAGGGCCTGGGTGCGCAGGTCGTATGGAGCATGGTTACGGGTATCGATTACGATGCGGATGCGTCGCTGTTTACGGTGCATCACGATACGGGCGATACGCTGGCCTCGAGTGTTATCGCTTGCATGGGCGCCACGCCGCGCTCTGCTGGCTTTATCGGCGAGGATACGTATCGCGGTCGCGGCGTTTCGTATTGTGCGACGTGCGACGGCATGTTCTTTCGTGGCAAACAGGTCTTTGTCATTGGCGGCGGTAATGCTGCCTGCGAGGAAGCCCTGTTCTTATCAGAAATTGCCAGCAGCGTGACCATCGTCTTGCGCCGCGATCAGTTCCGTGCTCCCGATGGCGTGGTTCAAAAGGTGCTCGCTAAAGATAATATTTCTGTTAGGTACCAAACTAGTATTGTGGAGCTATCGGGCGAGGTCATGCCTACAACTATCACGTTTAAGGACAACGCCACCGGTGATACCTATTCCGAGTCCTTTGATCCTGGCTCGTTTGGCATCTTTGTCTTTGCCGGAACACAGCCCCATACTGAGCTTGTACAGCATCTGGTGGATCTGGCGCCTGACGGCGGTATCGTTACCGACGACTCGATGGCCACGTGCACGCCGGGTTTGTTTGCTGCCGGCGATATCCGTTCCAAGCGTTTACGCCAGGTTGTGACCGCCGTTTCGGACGGAGCCATAGCGGCTACCAGCGCATACGCCTTCTTACGAGGATAAGTACGATAATATATCTTATGTAAGGTTGCTATCTTTATACAAAGTGGTTGGACGGTGCGACAATGTGCTGTCCAACCACTTTTACTTAGCGGCTATGTGGTATGCAAAACTAGATAATCTAGAATAGAATATAGAAAACGAACGGAGGTCTCTTATGAACCACGTCAAACATGTTATCCCGATGTCCGATACATCGGTCAGCATTAAGCCGGAGGATATTCAGCCGACGGTGCTGCCGGATGCATTTATTCAGTCCGATATGGTGGATAAACTCAATGCGTTGAGCCTGCCACGCTATGACCAGCTGCCCAACGTAACGCTCTATCGCGATCAGGTCATTGAATATGTTGCGCTGTGGATGGAGCCGCTTTCGATTTGCGTAGAGCAGCCCGTTATCACGCCTTCGATGATCAATAACTACGTAAAGGTCGGCCTCGTTCCTGCTCCGGTTAAAAAGCAGTATGGCCGTGAGCAGATTGCGCGTCTCATCGCCATTTGTATCTTTAAGCAGGTGCTACCCATCGCTGCGGTTCAGGCGCTCTTTAATATTCAGCGCTTGAGCTACGACGCTCCGACGGCTTTCGATTATGTAGTCGATCAACTTGAGGCATCGATTCGTGCGGCTTTTTCTCTTGAGCAGACTCCCGTGCCCGATACCGCACATCAGGTTACGCGCGAATCGCTGCTCGTACGCAGTGCGGTATCGTCTTTTGTATCGAAGGCGTACCTGATGAGCTACCTCAAGTTCAATGGGTTTAATAGCTAGGCGACGTATAACGCGGGCGGGATAAAGAGCCATCAGTCACTTTGTCCCGTCCGCGTTTTTGCTTGGTTGAGCTTTATTGGCCCGAAGCCATGCCCATGCCGTAGCCGATGATGAGACCATGCATCTCGGCGTAATAGGAATCTAGGCCGTTGCAGGGCATGATGATAGTCTTGGAGCCTGGCCAGTGCTCCACAATGCGGTCGGCAAGCGCCTGGGCTCCAGCTTCGTTCTCAACGTGATCGATGATGACCTCGCCGCCCGTGAAACCCTCGGCCGCCATGGTGTCGACAATCTTGGTGAGCATCTTCTTTTCGCCTCGCGTATGCCCAACGAGTTCAATTTCGCCCGCTTCGCTCGCCGTGCCCAAAATGCGGATGTTGAGCTTGTTGGCAATAACACCGGCCGCCTTGGGGATACGTCCGGCCTTCGCAAGGTTTTCGTAATTGCATAAACTAAAGAGGATTTTGCTGTTCTGCTCCAAGCTATCGAAGTAGGCGCAGGCTTCCTCAAAGGAGGCATCCGGTTTACTTGCAAGATAGCGATCAAACAGTAAGAAGATCAGGTCCATCTTGCCGCCTGCTGCGCGCGAATTAACCAGGTGAATCTTACGATTGGGCTCTTCGGCAAGCACCATGTCACGCGCAGTGGCCGCGGCATTGTAGCTTCCCGAGACGCCCTCGGAGATGGGCATGCAGATCGTCTTGTCGGCGAGCTTAAAGAGCTCAGCCCACTCCCCTACGCTTGGGCAGGAGCTCGATGATGCGCTGGATTCCGATTGAATGGCAACATTAAGCTCGTGAACATCGAGCGAGAGATCGTCGACAAATTCACGCTCCCCCACTCGGATCTTAAGGGGTGCAAATGCAAAGGTGGTATGAGGTGCGGTTGGTTGCCAATCGCGAAGATTGCAGCTCGAATCTGAGATGAGTGCCCAGCTCATTGAGGGTCCTTTCTAGTTGTTCCTCAACAATTATAGCTATCTTTTGGACAGATGCTGCGCATATCTAGTATTCAAAACTAGATTGTAGTTTACACACAAAATGGGCGGTCGAGATAAAACAATGGACCTCGCTCCCAAAGGATACGAGGTCCACTTTCGTTAGCTGAGTTAAAACACTTAATAGCGAACGAAAATATAATTGTTGTTCATGCCAGCGGCAACGGAGCTGATGATAACGCCCGTGCTGTAGTCGGAAGCATGGATCATCTGGCCGTTACCAATGTAGATGCCGGTGTGGTAAGAGTTAACAACGACGTCGCCCGGCTGAGGATCAGAAACACGGGGCCAACCCATGAAGGTGCCGGTAGTGCCCAGGCGACAGTAGCGACCGGTGAGGCAGTAGCTTACAAAGCCGGAGCAGTCAAAGCTGTTCGGGCCAATACCGCCCCAGGAATAAGCGCAACCAAGCTTGCTATAAGCGCGAGAGACAACGCTGCCGCCGTCAACGGACTGGCTCGGCGCGGAAGGGGCCGGTGCCGGGGCGGGCGTCGAGGGCTGCGGCGTGGGAGCAGGAGCGGGCGCGGGCGCAGGCGTGTTACCGCCGCCATTGTTGGTCGTACCGCCACCATTGTTGGTGTTCTCGGTCGTACCGGCGGTGTCGTTGCTCACCGTGGCCTTTTCGGCGGTGCTGGCATTTATGCCAGCCTGCAGCGCGGCGTTCGCCTCGGCCTCGGCAGCAAGCTCGGCCTGCAGCTGTGAATCCAGGGAGTTCACGACACTCTGGGCCTCAGCCTGCTGGGCGTTGAGTTCGTCGACCTTCTTCTGCGTCGCGGCGACGTTCTTCTCCTGCTCGGCCTGCTTATCGGTGAGCTGCTGCTTAAGGTCCTTGACCTCCTGAATGGTCTGGGCCTGCTTGTCGGAAACCTTGCCGTAGTAGAACAAACGGTTGAGCATATCGCCCAGATCGTCGACGCCCGTCAGAACCTGAAGGAGACTCAGACCGCCGGTCTTGTACTCACCGGCAACGTAGCTCGAAAGCTTTGCCTGGCCCTCGGCAATCTCTTGCTGCTTTTGCGTGATCTCGCCTGCAGTCTGATCAAGCTCCTGCGTCTGAGCGGAGAGTTCTTCATGAATTTGCTGGGTTTGCGTACCGATCTGCTCGAGTTTGGTACGAGCGGCGGCAAGATCGGACGCGGTATCGGCATAGGCAGGAGCCGCGAGGCCCAAGCCCAAAACACAAGCGAGGGTTGCCGTAGCTGCGCAGCGTGCCATGTTTTTGTGCGTGTTTGCTGTGCGCATGGAGCTTCCTTTCCAGTATCTAAGGGTAGCGGCTAGTCCACCGTTACCAGGCTAAAGAGCTCAACGTCCTCGTTAGAAGGCGTGAGCTTCTTGCGCGGATTAAGAAACGCAAGCTCAAGGATACAACCATAACCTACGAGCTTTGCGCCCATATCTCGCACTAGTTTACCTGTTGCCTCAACGGTTCCGCCTGTCGCGACCAAGTCGTCCAGAATCAACACGGTATCTTTAGAGCTGATGGCATCGACGTGAATCTCAATCGAATCGGTTCCATACTCGAGCTCGTATTCCTGGCTAACGGTCTTACGTGGCAGTTTTCCCGGTTTACGTGCAGGAACAAAGCCCGCGCCGAGTGCCACGGCAACAGGCACGCCTACCATAAAACCGCGAGCCTCGGGTCCTACAACCTTAGTGATGCCCATACCGGAGAAATGCTCCGTTAGCGCGTCGACCATGGCTTTAAGCGCTTCGGGATTGCTAAAGAGCGGCGTGATGTCCTTAAAGACGACTCCGGGCTCGGGATAGTCGGGGATGTCGACGATGTGAGATTCGAAGTCGTACATGGTGTGACCTTTCATGGGAGGCTGGTTTGTAGAAGCGTTTATTTGTCCGCGCTGGCGGTGCCGGTGTGCGAGGGGGCGACAACCTTAAGCGGCTGCACGAGGGATTCCTCGCGCACGGGGACCGCGGAGGCAGATGCCTCTTCGCTTTTGGCCTTGGTTGATTCGGAGCGTGCGATCTCCTCATCGAGGGCATCGATATCGGCGTCCTCGACTACGGCGTTGAGTGACTCAAATACGCGGTTCTTGAGCAGCGCAGTATGCACGCCCTCGGTGAGGTCATGCAACTTCTTAAACGCGCGTTCGAGCTTGGCATCGCGTTCGTCATCGGAGGTGTCCATGCCAAGCATACTCACGAGCACTTGCTCGAACATCGAAGACTCGCGGTTGGCGGATGATACGTACTGACGAAGGTTTCGCGGCTCGATATGAAAGCGTGACAGCTCGGAACAGTAGCGGATAATCGGAAAATCGCGCCCGTCGACGAGCTCGCGGTTCTGCGGACTCTTGATAATGCGAATAAGGTCGTTTTCGGCCAAGGAGCGAATAAACGAGATCTCGACGCCCAACATATCCGGAATGGTCTCGATGGGGTGCAGCTTTTGCTTGGTTTCCTTGGGCTCCGTCTTGAGCGGAACATCGGACAGCAGGCCCACCTCGTAGGCAAGCGTGGAGAGATCTGTAGCGTTTTCCAGGCGTTGCTTGATCACGTTGAGCGGCATGTAGCGCGTCTTCTGCAGGTGCAGAATGACCTCTAGACGGTCAACGTCCTCCTTGGAGTATTGGCGATACCCCTTAGGCGTACGATGAGGGGTGATGAGCCCCTCATCTTCTAGAAATCTAATTTTTGAGTTCGAAAGATCGGGGTATGCGCCTCGAAGTAAATTGACGACCTGGCCGATACTCAGATAGTTGCGTTCGGCCATGCCCTACTCACCGGTTTCGATGCGCTCCGGCGTGCTCTCGTGGTAGATGAGCGTAAACGTACCGATCTGGACGGAAGATCCGTCGTGCAGCGGGGCGGCATTGACGATGGCGCCATCAACCCACGTGCCGTTGAGCGAGCCTAAGTCCTCGATGCGAGCAGCCAGACCCTCGCGAATAATGCGTGCGTGGCTACGCGATACGGTCATGTCATTGAGGAAAATGCCGTTTGCCGGATCGCGGCCAATGGTGGTCACATCATCCTCGAGTTCAAAGGCAGCACCGGTCTGCGGCCCCTTGACAATAGACAGAACGGGGGCAGTGATGCGAACGTTCGCCATAAGATCGGGAACGGTAACGTCGCTCGAAGGCACACGGAAGACGCAGGTTGCGTCGGCAGTCTTATCGTTTTGAGGCATATTGTTAACCATGTTGTCCATGACAACCCCTAACTTAACGCGGACATGCCGCAAAGAATGAACTGTACGTAATAATACCCCAATGGCTTAGTCTTCGATTTCGGGGTTAAGAAAGTCGACGTCTTCGTCCTCTGGATGCGCAACAGCCTGTTTAATGGCCGCTCCACCCTTAATGGAATAGATGACAGCGGTGACCATGGAGAAGATGACGCCGCCATACACAAAGAAGATGCCGAGCGGTACCGAGCTGCCGTTGAGGCCCGGGAAGGCCGTGAACGTGGCGGGCAGCAGATGCCAGCCGTCCACGACGGGAAAGCCAAGCAGCATGAGCGAGAAGCCGGTCATGAGCAGCGCCGTGGCAATCTTGCCGGGAAACACTACGTCGATGGGGCGGCGGTGGTAGTGGCGCACGATGAGCGTGCCGATGCCCAGGTAGATATCGCGCCCAATGATGAGCACGCAGACCCAGATGGGAAGCTCGCCGCGAACCACGAGACCTAAAACTCCTGTAAATAGCAGCGCACGGTCGCAGATGGGATCCATAACCTTGCCGAGCCACGAGACCGTTTTAGTCATGCGGGCAATCTGACCGTCCATCCAGTCGGTGGAAGCCGCGATGGCATAGATGACAATGGCGACGACACGGTTGTTGTCCGTCACAAACAGGTACAGGAAGACCAGCGTGAGGACCAGGCGCGTGAAGGTAATGAAATTGGAGATCGTGAAAATCTTATTCGACGGGTAATCGGAGGTGCCGATAAGCTCCTTTTTGATCTTCTTTTTGATGCCCACAGGACTCCCCCGCTGGTAAACGACAAAACTCTCGATACTATACCCGTTCTGGCGATGTCTATCCAGCGCGAGCATAGAGAGTCCAGACATGTGGAGGACGGTATCGGCCGGGATGTTTATCGCTTTTGTGTACATCAGCCTCCAGATATGTCGAAAAATGTTGTTTTTGGAGGCTGATGTACAGGTTTTTGTTGCGCAGACGTATTGAACGGGAAAGTCGTTGACTCTTCGTTGCTATAAGCAATTGCTTAAAACAAAAAAGGTCAGGCACTAGGTGCCTGACCTGTAAACTTCTGGTCGGGACGACTGGATTCGAACCAGCGACCCCTTGACCCCCAGTCAAGTGCGCTACCAAGCTGCGCCACGTCCCGAAGCTTTTGTTTGTTGCTCTGCTCTCGCTCGCAACAGGGAGTATAATAACCCGAAACTTTGTCCTTGTGCAAGAACTTTTTTACAAATTTTGAAGCAAGTCTAAAATTGTATCTGCGAGCTGGTGTTTTGTTAGTACGGGAAGTTCTTGCGTGCCCGCTGTACTTACTATCCAGGCCTTGTTGGTATCGGTCCCAAAGCCCGAATCGGCGCGCGAGACATCGTTGGCGATAATGGCATCGCAACCCTTGCGCACGAGTTTGCGCTGCGCGTACTCCACGACGTTATCGGTCTCGGCCGCAAAGCCGATCACACGGCGATCGCCCTTTTGGCGTGAGAGCTCGGCCAGGATGTCAACGGTCTCGACGAGCTCAATTCGATCCAGGCGCTCGTTGGCCTTTTTGAGTTTATGGTCCGCCGGGGCCGCAGGCGTGTAGTCGGCGACGGCGGCGGCACAAATGGCCGCGTCGGCCGTCTGGAAGGCGCTCAGCGCAGCCTGGAGCATTTCCGCGGCGGTTTGTACGCGCACGCACGCTACACCGCGGGGAACGTCGAGCGATGTCGGTCCCAGCACGAGCGTGACGGCGGCACCGCGGCGCGCGGCCTCCCCCGCCAGGGCGATGCCCATCTTGCCCGATGAACGGTTGCCAATGAAGCGCACGGGGTCGATCGGTTCGTGCGTGGGGCCGGCGGTGATCACGATGCGCTTGCCCACAAGGTCCTGAGGAGCGAGGTCGAGCAGCTTGCAGACGGCCTCGACGATGTCCTCGGGCTCGCTCATGCGTCCCGTGTCCACATCGCCGCAGGCAAGGTAGCCGCTACCCGGACCCACAACGTGGACACCGCGCTCGCGCAGCGTGGTCATGTTGGCCTGCGTGGCCGGCGCCTTCCACATGCCATTGTTCATGGCCGGCGCGACCACGATAGGACGCGGCGTGGCAAGCAGCGTAGTGGAGATGAGGTCATCGGCGATGCCGTTGGCCATCTTGGCGATGATATTGGCCGTCGCGGGCGCCACGACCACCAAGTCGGGCTCCTGCGCCAGCGAGATATGGTGGATGGGGTCGGAGGGGTCGTCGAACAGACCCACGGCGACCGGCTCGCCCGTGAGCGCGCGAAAGGTGAGCGGACCCACAAACTCCGTGGCATGCTCGCTCATAACGACCTTGACGCGTGCGCCGCGTTTTTGCAGCAGGCGCACGATATTGCACGACTTATAGGCGGCGATCCCGCCGGTAATGCCCAGCAGGATCGTTTTTCCCTCAAGTTGCATTGAATTGTCGGGTGCCGTCGTCATTGTTAGGCTTCCTTGTTGGGGAGCACGAGCAGGCGGTGGCAGTACGGGCAGTGCGTGATCTCACTACCGTCGTGGTTGAGGTCGCTCATGGACGACGCCTGCAGCGCGGTGTGGCAGACCGTGGGGATGTTGCCCTTGATGGTCTCGACGGCCAGGCCACGGAACTGCTTGAGTAGACGCTCGTAGTCGGTGAGCACGTCTGTCGGCAGCGTGGCGGCAAGCGCGGTGCGCTCCTTGGTGGCGGCATCAATCTGGGCCTGGAGGTCGGCGGCCTTGGCACGGGCAGCCTTGGTGTCGGCCTTTACGCCCTCCTCGAATTTGGCGATGATGGCCTGCGCGCGAGCCTCACGGTCGAGCGCCTCCTTGTGGGCGACAACGACATCCTTGCGGGTGTGCTCAATCTTGTCCAGTCGCTTGGCCAGGGTGGCGAGCTCGTTTTCCAGATCCTGGACCTCGCGGTAGTCAGAGCCGTCGACGTGGCGTTTCTTGGCGGCCTCGATGGCGTTGTTGGTCTGGATCTCGGTGGTGTTGAGATCGTCCAGCTCAATGTCGAGGTCCTTGCGCTGAGCATAGAGCTTGGTCATTTCGGACTTAAGCTTTACATAGGTTTTGCGCTTTGAGGCGAGCTCCTTGAGCTCCGGCATATTGGCAAGTTCGCTCTTGTTGCGGGCGAGCTCCAAATCGATCTGTTGCAGCTTGAGTAGCGTAGCGCCGGCGCTCATAAGTTCTCTCCTTTTGTCACAGTCCACCATTGGCAAGGGTTCAGTATTTTAATCGCATGACGGGGGTCGACCCCGGCGTCAACCGCAGAGTTCATCAAGATATCCACGAACGGCTCCTCGGAGCGGTCGTGGCCGAGCAAGATCACGCTCAGCCCGCGCAAGGCAAGGTCTTGTGCCACGTGATAGCCCGCCTCGCCCGTCACGATGACATCCGCACCGGCAGCGATGGCAAGCTCGCCAAAGTCGCCGAGGGAGCCGCCCAGAATGGCGACGGTGCGGCACGGGCGCTCGGCATCGCCCCATACGCGTGGATCGCTGCCAAAGGCCGTGGCAGCACGGGCGGCAAGATCGCGCAGCGTGCACGGGTCGTTGAGTGTCGCAAAAACTCCCAGGCCGCAGGCCTCGGGGTCGTCCACGTGCTCCAACGAGCTTGCAGGCGCCGCGTCCAACAGCTTACTTAGGCAGATGCGTGCCTCGTGCGAGCGGTCCAGGTTGGTGTGGAGCGAGATAATGCTCACCCCGCAGCGGGCCGCCTCGTAGAGCGCCGCGCTGCATTGGGGGCGCGTTGCGCTGGGCGGGCAAAACGACTCGGGCGCCTTGATGTAGACGGGATGATGCGTGAGCAACACGTTGGCTCCGGCTTTCAAGGCGCGCTGCACGTTGTCCCTGGTAGCGTCAAGCGCGCAGGCAACGCCGCGGATCTCGTCGTCGGGGTCGCCAACGGATAAGCCTACGTGGTCCCAGGGCTCGGCGTCCGTCTTGGGATAGCGTGCCAGCAGGGCACGCTCGAGCTCGGCGACGATCATGCGGCACCTACGATCGAGAGCAGCGTCTGGGCAAAGTCGTCCAGATCGGTCGGATTCACGCGGTCATCGAAGGAGATGCGCAGTGCGCCCAGCGCCTGCTCGCGACCAATGCCCATGGCGCTGAGCACGTGGCTCGGGTCCATGCTGCCGCTCGAGCAAGCCGATCCGGCCGAAACCTCAAAACCAGCGGCGTCAAGCTTGATGATGAGTTCCTCGGAGTCCATGCCGTCAATATAGATCGAAACCATGCCGGGCAGACGGTCGGCCTGCGTGTAGTCGCCCATGGTGGCGTGAATGCGCGGATGGGCCGTGAGCGTGGCGTAGAGCTTGTCGGAAAGGGCTTGCAGCTTCTCGCGCTCCTGAGCCACATGGGGCGCCAGAGACGAGGCGGCAGCGGCAAAGGCCAGCTGCGTGCGCAGGTCCTGAGTGCCGGCACGACGTCCGGCTTCCTGTCCTCCGCCAAAGATGCGGGGGCGCAGCGGCGTGCGGCTTTTTAGGTATAACGCGCCGGAGGCTACGGGGCCGCCAATCTTGTGTGCTGCAACGGTCATAGCATCGACGCCCAGTTCGGTCACATCGAGCGGAATATGCAGATAGCCCTGGATGGCATCGGTGTGGAACAGGGCGCCCGCGGTGTGCGCAGCCGCGGCAAGTTCGCGGATAGGCTGTACCACACCGGTCTCGTTGTTGGCGGCCATGATGCTCACGAGCGCGACGTCGTCGCCCAACAAGTCGCTCAGCGCGGCAGGCTCGATGTAACCCGCACGGCAGGGCTGCACCAGGTCGACGGTAAAGCCGGCGGCACGCAGTAGCGGCAGGTTGTCCAGAATCGAATCGTGCTCGATGGCCGAAACGATTACACGATCGCGCTTACGATCGCGCTGACGAGCACCCTCGGCAAGCCCGAGGAGCGCCAGCTGGTTGGCCTCGGTACCGCCGTTGGTTAGGACAATCTCGGACGGGCGAACGCGCGCGCCAAAGCTGCGGGCGATCTCGCGGCGTGCAACCTCCAGACGTGCGGCAGCCTTGCGGCCGAGCGAGTGCAGCGAGTTGGGGTTGACGCCGGCGAGCTCGCTGTCGTCATATTCGCGCTGCGCAAGGAGCGCCTCGGCGCGCATGGGCGTCGAGGCGGCATAGTCAAGATTCACGGGTATGCGGTTTTGACCTGCGGTCATAAGGGTTTATGCCTCCTGTGCGGCCTCGTTGCCCAGCTTCTGCAGCAGCGCAACCTCGGCGGCGGGATCTTCGGACTTAAATACGGCGGAGCCGGCCACCAGGACATCGGCACCGGCCTTGACGACCTCGGCAATGTTTTTGGAAGAGATGCCGCCGTCGACCTCGATCATGGGCGACACACCGTGGCGCTCGCACATGGCCTTGAGCTCGTGGAGCTTATGCAGCGTGCCCGGGATAAAGCTCTGGCCGCCAAAGCCGGGGTTCACGCTCATGAGCAGCACGATGTCGACGACCTCGATGATGCTCTCGAGCACGCAGACGGGAGTGGCGGGGTTGAGCACCACGCCTGCCTTGACACCGCGCTGCTGTAGGTGCGTGAGCGTGCGGTGCAGGTGCGTGGAGGCCTCGTAGTGAACGGTGATCATATCGGCGCCGGCGTCGGCATACCAATCGACGGTCTCGTCGGGGTTCGACACCATCAGGTGCGCGTCGACCGGCACCTTGGTGGAGCGCTTGACGGCCTTGAGGATTTCGACGCCAAAGGTGAGGTTGCCGGTAAAGTGACCGTCCATGACGTCGAAGTGCACATAGTCGGCGCCGGCGATCTTGTCGAGCTCGCCCTTGAGGTTGGCCATGTCGGCTGAGAGGACGGACGGAGCGATTTTGATGGAACCCATGGTAGTAGCCTTTCTGCGCTAGTCGGTGAGTCCGTAGAACTCTTGAGAGGGGACGCGGTCGGTAAGGATCTCGAGCGCCCTATCCAAAGTAACACCGTTGTAGAGCGTTTGCTCCACGGCAAAGGTGAGCGGAATGTCTACGCCCAGCGAACGGGCGAGCTCGCTCACGCTGCGGGCGGCGACGGCGCCCTCGACCACCATATGCGTGCGCGCCTGGTACTCGTCGAGCGATACGCCGTGGGCAAACTCGTAGCCGAAGGTGCGGTTGCGCGAATGCTCGGAGGTGCAGGTGGCAATAAGGTCGCCCATGCCGGCAAGACCCATACAGGTCATGGCCTGGCCGCCGCGGGCGTGTACCAGTCGGCTGATCTCGGCCAGGCCGCGCGTCATGATAAGGGCGAGCGTGTTGTCGCCCGCGCCGGTACCGGCGGAGATGCCGCACACGATGGCGATGACGTTTTTCATGGCGCCGCAAACCTCAACGCCGGTCATGTCCTGCGACAGGTAGATGCGGAAGGCCGTGGATAGGAGCAGGTCCTTAAAGGTCTCCCCTACCTGCGAGTCTTTGCTGGCGATGACGGCGGCGGAAAGTCCGCCGCGGCATATCTCCTCGGCATGGTTGGGGCCCGAGAGCGCCGCCACACGCGCCTCGTTGCCGATCTCGCTGGCGATGACCTCGCTCATGAGCATGCCGGACTCGGGCTCGATGCCCTTGGTAAGGCACAGGACGGGGGTGTCGGTATCGATAAACGGCGCTGCCCGATGGCACACGTCGCGCAGGTGCATGGAGGGCACGGCAAAGATGATCGCATCGGCACCGTCGAGCGCCTGGGCCAGGTCCGTCGTGGCGACAACGTTTTCCGGCAGCACGTAGTCCACCAGATAGCGCGGGTTGCGGTGCTCGCCGTTAATGCCGGCGGCCGTCTGCTCGCTGTGGGCCCACATGGTCACGCGCTCGGCTCGCGCGGCGACAAGGCCGGCGACGGCGGTTCCCCAGGAGCCGGAGCCAATCAGCGCAACATTCATGACTCTCTCCTACTTATCGTCGGGCTCGGTGACGCGCTTGGTAAACGAGAGCTTGGATTCCTTACCCGTCATGAGCTTTTTGATGTTCGCGCGATGGGCCCACACCACGGTGATGCCGATCATTGCCATACAAAACTTGAGGCCCAGGCTGCTGTACGGAAAGACCGCGCAGGCGGCAATGGGAAGACCGATGGCCGCGGCAAGCGAGCCCACCGACACATACTTGGTGATGGCGACGGCCACGATAAACATGCCCAGCAGCGAAAGTCCGATGGGCCAGTACCAGGCGAGTATGACGCCCAGCCCCACGGCAATGCCCTTGCCGCCACGGAAGTTGAGGTAGGGCGAGAATATGTGGCCCCACACGGCAGCCAGGCAAATGACGCCGAGCATCCAGTCGCCGGCGGCACCGGGAGCCATGATGCTCACCGGGAAGCCATAGCCCACGCTCGCGATGAGCGGACGCGCGATAAGGACGCAGATGGCGCCCTTCAAGCAGTCGAGCAGCAGCGTGAGCGCGGCGACCTTGGGACCGGCTACGCGCAGGGCGTTGGTGGTGCCGATGTTGCCGGAGCCCGCCTTGCGAATATCCGTGTGGTTGAACACGCGGCCCAGGATCAGGCCAAACGGAATCGCTCCGATAAAGAACGAGACCACGGCGCAGATGGCGGTCAGCAGAATCGGATTATGCATCCTTTTGCTCCTTCTTCCTAAAGAAGAGTCGAATGGGCGTGCCGGAAAAATCGAAGGTAGAGCGCATACGGTTCTCCACATAGCGCTGGTAGGTGTCGTTGACCAGGTCGCTGTGGTTGACGAAGAACGTAAACGTCGGCGGGTTGACGCCCGTTTGGGTCACGTAGTGCATGCGCAGGCGACGCTTGCCGTCCACCACGGTGTGGCCAAACTCGCGCAGGTCGGTGAGGAAGGTGTTGAGGCGCGAGGTGGTGATCTTTTGCGAGCGCGTCTTCTCGGCGGCGTCGACCATCGCCCAGATCTTCTCGACGCTGCGGCCGGTCAGGGCAGAGATGCGCAGGTACTGGGCCCAGGGAGCCATGACGCCCAGACGGCGGTCGACGGTCTCCATGCAGGCCTCGCGCTTGCGGTCGTCGTCGAGCAGATCCCACTTGTTGAGTAGAACGACGATGGCGCAGCCGCGTTCGATGGCCAAGCCCATGACCTTCTGGTCCTGCTCGGTAACGCCCACGGAGGCGTCGACGACGAGCAGTGCCACGTCAGCACGGTCGATGGCGCGCAGGCCGCGGACCATGGAGTAGTACTCGATGTTCTCGTACACGGTGCTCTTCTTGCGAATACCCGCGGTGTCGACCATGCGGTAGTGCTTGCCGTTGCGCTCCACGACGGTGTCGATGGCGTCGCGCGTCGTGCCGGCAATGTTTGACACGATAGAGCGGTCGGCGCCCAGGATACGGTTGAACAGCGAGGACTTACCGGCATTGGGGCGGCCGATGATGGCGACGTTCAGCGCGTCGGGGAACTCGTCGGCGACCTCGTCCTCTTCCTCGGGGAGCAGGGCCACGATGTCGTCGAGCAGGTCGCCCGTGCCGTGGCCGTGTAGGGCCGAGAGCGGCGTTGGCTCGCCGATGCCGAGCGAATAAAACTCCCAGATGCTGTCGTTTTCGCGATCGGGGTTGTCGAGCTTGTTCACCAGCAGAAAGACCGGCTTGTCGCAGCGCTTGAGCATGCGGGCGACCGACTCGTCCTCCTCGGTGACGCCGGTGCGGCCGTCGACCACAAATAGGATGACGGCGGCTTCCTCGGCGGCGGCGAGGGCCTGGTCGCGGATGGACGTGGCAAAGACGTCATCGCTCTTGAGCGGCTCGATGCCACCCGTGTCGACGATGGTGAACTCGCGGCCGTTCCAATCGGCCGTGTGGTAGGAGCGGTCGCGCGTTACGCCGCGGGACTCATGGACGATGGCGTCCGAGGTCTGGGCCAGGCGGTTAACGAGCGTGGACTTGCCCACGTTGGGGCGTCCGACGACGGCGACGATAGGTTTCATCTGCACTCCTTTAATGGGTAGGGTCAGTGGAATTAGTTGAGTCGGCAGGCACAATGCCAAGGATGTGCTCCAGGGTATCGAGCAGCTCATGCGGCATGGTCGACACCACATGAACCTCGGCGCCGCGAGCTTCAAGGCTTGCGAGTAAATCGTCACGATGATACTCGTCAAGGGTCATGCCGTCAGCGTTGAACATGAGTTTAGGCACAAAGAGCATAACCCCCGAGAGGTCCTGCGGCAGCTGCTCCAGAATGTCGCAGGCGACGATGAGGCCGGTCACGTCCACGTTGCCGCCAAAGTAACGGTTTTCGATAGCGGTGACGGTGCCGGCAAGGCCCCGTGGCGACTCCACAAAGCGGGCCACCGTATCGCGCGCGCTGGCGCCGGAGAGGCACAGGAGGCGCTGGTTGCGCCCGGCGATGCCAGCGCGGACGCGGGCCAGACGCTCGGCGTCGGCGGCAAGCACGTCGTCGGTCTCGTCCAGATACGAGCGAATCATACCGATGCCGTCGTAATACTGCGGGTAGCCGTCGTAAAAATCGGCCTGGGGTGGCTCGATGCCGGCGTCCAGATAGAACTCGTCGCTCATCTGGAAGGTGTGGCGGCCAAAGCGCTTGTAGGCACGATCCTGGAAGGGACGGATCATGGCAATGGTCTCGCGCGCGAGCTCAGGTTTGTCGCTGTAGGACCACGTAAAGCGGTTTTGATGCTTGGTGAAGCCCAGTGGCACAATGCCCAGGCTCGTGATCTGTTCGTGCTCCTCGCAAAAGCGTAGGGTCTTTTGCAGCTCCTCGCCGTCGTTCATGCCGGGACACAGCACAATCTGCGCGTGAATCTCGATGCCGGCGGCCATGATGGTCTCGAGCACGTCCATGCCGCGCTGGGCGTTACGGCCCATCATGCGGCGGCGGACGTCGGGGCTTACGGCATGGACCGACACGTTCATGGGACTCATATTGCGGTCGATAACGTTTTGCACGTCCTCGTCGGAAAGGTTCGTGAGCGTGACAAAGTTGCCCTGTAAAAAGCTCAGGCGGTAGTCGTCGTCACGAATGTAGAGCGTTGAGCGGCCGCCCTTGGGCAGCATGGTCATAAAGCAGAACACGCAGGCGTTCACACAGGTACGCATGCCGTCGAAGATGGGGCCGTCGAACTCAAGGCCCCAGTCCTCGCCGGGAAAACGGTCGAGCTCCACGGGGGTGACGGTGCCGTCGCGCGGGTCGAGAACCTCTAGGTCGACGGTGTCCTCGTCGGCCTCCCAGAGCCACACGATCATATCGGTCAGCTGCTCGCCGTTGACCGTGAGCACGCGCATGCCCGGCTCGATACCCACATCCCATGCGGGCGATTCGGGACGCACGTTCTTTACGAGCGCGCCCTCACCCGGCTCGGGGTCGCGGCTGCGCCCGTAATCGGCCACCTCGGCGGCGTATGCGGGTACGGTCTGGTCCATGATTAGCGACAAAGCTCCTTGATGCGCGCAACGGCGCGTTCGATGTGTTCTTGCGGAGTTGAGGCTCCGGCGGTGATGCCGATGCGGCGCGCGTTGGCAAACCATGCGGCCTCAAGCTCGGATGCTTCCTCGATGTGATGGGTGTGCTCGCAGACATCGGCACAAATCTGTGCCAGGCGGCGCGTATTGCCCGAATTTTTGCCGCCCACGACGACCATGCAGTCGCAGCGGTTGGCAAGTGCAGCGGCCGCCTGCTGGCGCTCGCTCGTGGCAGCGCAGATGGTGTTGATCACACGCAGCTCCTGCACGCGCGGGGTGATGGAGGCCACTACCTCGGCCAGGTTCTGCGCGGTTTGGGTGGTCTGCACAACCAGGCCCACCTTGCCCTTGAGCGGCAGCGCGTCCGCATCGGCGGCGCAACTCACGACCTGCGCGTCATCGCCGGCGTGGCCCAGGATGCCCTCGACCTCGGGGTGGCCCGGCTCGCCCACGACGATCACACGGTAGCCCTCGCGCACCAGGCGCTCGGCCGCCACATGGACCTTCTTCACGTAGGGGCAGGTGGCATCGACCACGGTAAGGCCGCGCTCGCAAGCGGCGTCGATTACCTTCGGCACCACGCCGTGCGCGCGAATGACCACAGTGCCCGATGCGGCGTCGTCCAAGGTGTCTGCCAGACCGACGCCTGCCTCGGCGAGCTCGCGCACCACGATGGGGTTATGGATGAGCGGACCCAGCGTGTGGACCTGAGCGCTCTCCCCTGCCTGCGGCGCGGCGGCCAGCGCCATGTCGAGCGCGCGCTGTACGCCGTAGCAGGTACCGGCATGCGCTGCGATTTCGATGGTGGGGAGGACCTCCTCAGCGGCGGTCGCGGCGGTATTCATGACGTTCTCGCCCATGGCTAGAACCTGCCGGGGTGCTCGGCGCACAGGTCGTCGCGCATGGCGTAGACGCGGCTCATGGCCTCGGACTCAAACCATGCCAGGCGCTCCTTGCGCTTGAGCTCGGCCGGTGCGTCGGAAAGCGAGATGGCCTTGCCGGCACGGATCCAGCACTTTTTGGGGCGCATGAGCTTTTTGCCCGCAGGCGTGATATCGGACCAGCCGCAGATGGCGAGCGGGTTGACGGGTGCCTTGCCCATCTGGGCAATGAGCGCAAAGCCGCCGTGGACCTCGGGCTTGATCTCGCGCGAGCGGATGCGCGTGCCCTCGGGGAAGATCAGGACGTCCTCGCCGCGCTGCAGTGCATGCTGGGCGGCGCGCAGGCACTTCATATCGGCAGTACCGCGCTCGACGGGAATACCGCCCACGCGGCTAAAGGCCCAGCGCACAATCTTGCTCTTGGCAAACTCGGACTTAAAGATGGGGCGAACGCGGCGGCCGCCAAAAAACAGCGCCGTCTCCACGGCCAGGAGCTCGGCCATCGAGGTGTGGTTGCAGATGACCACGCTGCCGCGGCCTTCCTGGCGCTCAAACAGCAGGTCGCTGTCCTCTACCTTCCAGCGCCACATGAGCTTGGAGAAGACCCACAGGATGCCCATGACCACAAAGACGGTGCCACGGATGAGCACGGGGAACTCGGCATAAGGCGCGTTGTAGTAATCCTCGGGCGTCTGCTTAAACAGGCGCATGAGCTACCTCCTTTGGTTGATGAGGTCCTCGATTATCGAGACGACCTCGTCGATGGTATGTGCGGTGGAGTCGACGTGCACGGCGTCCTCGGCGGGCACGAGCGGCGCGACCTCGCGGCTGCTGTCGAGCTTGTCGCGCTGCTTGAGGGCGTCGAGGGTCTCGTCGACCTCGGCCTCGAGCTGATCTTCGGTGGGCGGCTGGGCATCGTTTTGGTGGCGCTGCAGCACGCGGCGACGGGCGCGCTCGCGCGGGTCGGCGGTCAGAAAGACCTTGACCTGCGCGTTGGGGAACACGACGGTGCCGATGTCGCGACCCTCGGCCACGATGTCGCGGTCCTCGGCGGCGCGACGCTGATGGATGAGCATGGCCGCGCGTACGCCCGGGTAGGCCGAGACCTTGGACACGTTAGCGTCGACCTGCGGGGTGCGAATGGCAGCCGAGGCATCCGCGCCGTCGATGGTCAGGCGCGTGTCCTCGCCGGTGCCGTTGGTAAAGCGGATCTCGATCTGCTCGGCGAGGGCGTCGATGGCAGCCTCGTCGTCCAGATCGATGCCGCGGTCGAGCGCGGCGAAGGTGACGGCGCGATACATGGCGCCCGTGTCGAGCTTGTTAAAGCCCAGCTGGCGGGCGATCTCCTTGGCGATGGTGGACTTGCCGGAACCGGCGGGGCCGTCGATGGCGACGATCATGCAATGCTTCCTTTCGGTGGTTGACGTGCTGGTATGGGACGCGGGCGCTGCTTGCTGGCGGACTGGCTAGCCCGTGTAGCGCTCGCGGTAGGTGTTGCGCTTGGGCGCGGAGCCGTGGCTGCCGTGGTGGCGCGTGCGGGTCGCCGGCGCAGCGCCGCGCTTGGCGCCGGCCTGCTTGGGCGGGATGCCGCCGGCCTTGAGGATCTGCACCTCGCGGTCGGTGAGCTCGCGCCACGAGCCCTTGGCCACGTCCTTGAGCTCCAGGCCGGCAAAGTTGCAGCGGTGCAGGCGGATCACCGGGTGGTGGATCTTGCTCAGCATGCGCTTGACCTGGTTCTTGCGCCCCTCGCGGATGATGACCTCCACGGCGGTTGTACCGGGCTTCACACCCTGCGGGGCCACCGCCTCGGCCTCGCGCGCGGTAATGACGCGGCAGATCGCCGGCTGGCACAGGCCGTCGTCGAGCTCGATGCCGCGGCGCAGCGGTTCCAAGTCGCGATCGGTCAGGTGGCCGTCCACCAGCGCCTGATAGGTCTTGTAGACGTGCTTGCTGGGGTGCAGCAGGTCCTGCGACAGGTCGCCGTCGGTGGTAAAGAGCAAAAGGCCCGTGGTGTCGCGGTCCAGGCGACCCACCGGGAACAGGCCCGGAAAGCGGTCGCGCGGGACCAGGTCGGCCACGCAGGGGCGCTCCTGCGGATCGCTCATGGTGGTGAGATAGCCGGTCGGCTTGTAGAGCATCAGGTACACGGCGCCCTGGTTGAGCTTGACGGGCATGCCGTCAACCTCGATATGGTCGCGGTCCACATCGACCTTGGTGCCCAGTTCGGTCGCGACCTGGCCGTTGACGGTCACGCGGCCGGCGGTCATCAGGTCCTCCGAGCCGCGGCGGCTCGCCACGCCCGCGCGCGCCAAAAAGCGCTGCAGGCGCATGGTGTGCGGGTAGACGGGCTGGGCATCGGTCGCGGGTGCGCCCGTGGCACCGGCGACGCGCGTCTCCCCTGCCTCGTTAGTCCTCGTCATGCGTATCCTCCGCAGCGTCGTCGGTGGCAAGTGTTTCCTCGCCACCGACTGCCTCGACATCCTCAACATCGGTATCCAGCAGCTCGCGCTCTTCGTCCAGGTCCTCGACCTGCTCCTCGAGCGTAGACTGAATGCTGCGGCCGCTCAGGCGCTCGCGGATAAACTGGCGCGACTGCTCGTCGGGGGCAAACTGCTCCAGATCGGGCAGGTCGCGGGTGGAGCGCAGACCGAACTTCTCCAAAAAGGCGTTGGTCGTGCCGTAAATGATGGCCTGACCGCGCTGGGGGTCGCGACCGAGCTCGCGCACTAGACCCTTGTCAACGAGCGACGCGATGACGCCGTCGGAGTTGACGCCGCGGATGCCCTTGACCACCTCGCGCGTGACGGGCTGGTGGTAGGCGATCACAGCAAGAGTCTCGAGTGCCGCCTGCGACAGTTTTTGCGTATCCCAGCTCAGCACATAAGCTTCGACCACGTCATGGTAGGCGGGATGCGTAAACAGGCGCCAGCCGCCGGCAACCTCGCGCAGCTGAAAGCCGCGATTGGCCTCCTCGTACTCAACTTTGAGCTCGGCCAAAAGCGACGCACACTCGCCCGGGGCGATATCCAGCGCATCTGCCAGCGCGGGCGCGCTCACCGGATCGCTCGAAACCAGCAGGAGCGCCTCGAGGGCGCCTTTGAGGCTGTTTGCCTCTAGCGTGGAAAGGGTTGACATGGTTGCCGCTCCTATTCGGTGAGCTCGGGGCCCTCGCCGGGCACGTAGGCCTCGGCGCCCTCGACGCGGTTGATGCGGATGGTTCCAAAGATCTCGTCCTGGCTCAGGGTGAGCGAGCCGCGCTTGGCGAGTTCCAGCATGGCCAGGAAGGTGACGACGAGCTGCTCGGTGGTGGCGTCGCCGTCCAGCAGCTCGCGGAAGGTGCAGGTTTGGTGCGCCATGGTAAAGCGGTCGACCGAGGCCACCGTCAGGTCGAGCGGTACGCGATGCGGCGCCACGTGCTCGGCCTCCAGCAGGAAGGTCTGGCGCTTGCCGTCCAGGTCGGCGCAGATGACGGCGAGGCCGCGCAGCGTGATACCGGCCAGGTAGTCGGGCATAAGGCCCAAAAACTCGGGGTCGGGGCCGGCCACGCGCGGATGCATGCGGCTTTCGGCCTGCATGCGCGCGCCAAGGGCCGCCGCCGCGCCCTTAAACTGCTTGTAGGCGATCAGGCGCTGGATCAGGACCTCGCGCAGGGCGTCGCCGTCGAGTGCGCTGAGCTCTTCGAGGTCTTCGTCAATCTCGTCATCGTCGTCGGCTTTGCGCGGGGCCTCCTGGGGCACCAGCGAGGCGGCCTTGATGTCCAAAAGGGTTGCCGCGACCAGTAAAAAGTCGCTCGCCACGTCCAGGTCCAGCGCCTCAATACGCTCGACCTCGGCCAGGTACTGCTCGGCCACCTCGCTGATAGAGATGGCGCCGATATCAACTTTTTGGCGGGTTACCAGCTGCAGCAGCAGGTCGAACGGTCCGCTGTAGACCTGCGTCGACACGCGATACGACATCTTCGACCTCCTTTGACGGCGCCTTCGCGGCGCGGTTTGGGTGCATGTTGCGACCGTTTTGCACGGCCGACCTGTAAGTTTACCTTAGATGCCGGTGATTGCGAAGTTAAGCAGCTGCCCAGCGAGCGGATACACGGTAACGTCGAAATACCGGCCGATCACGTCGATGCCGGTCCACATGGGCAGCAGATACAGCACGATGATAAGTATGGGCATGGCGTATTGCTGCAGTTGGTAGTAGTTGGCGAGTGCCTTGCCTTTGAGAAACGGCACGATGATAGACGAGCCGTCAAGCGGCGGAATCGGGATGAGGTTAAAGAACGCAAGCGACAGGTTGACCACGATAAAGGTGGCGCCGAAGTTCATGATTTGGGACGCTACGGCAAAGGACATGCTGGTGTAGAGGTTGCCGTATGCTGCGTGCATGATGGCGGCCGCAAGGCACGCCAGTGCGATGTTCGATGCGGGGCCTGCCGCGCTCACCAAGACCTCGTCGCGCTTGGGGTGCTTGAGGTTGTTGAGGTAGACCGGCACGGGCTTGGCGAAGGCGAACACCGGGCCGCCGGCGGCGAGCATGAGCAGCGGTAGGATGATGGTGCCAAACGGGTCAATATGGTTGAGCGGGTTGAGCGAGACGCGGCCGCGCGAACGGGCCGTTTTGTCGCCGAGCGCCCAGGCCGCGGCGGCGTGTGCGCTCTCGTGGATCACGATGCCCACGATGACGGCGACGGCGCTCGCGAGCAGGTTCATGAAGTAGCTGCTGGACATGGCGCTCCCCTAGCGGACGCGGCGCGAGGCGCGCGTGAGCAGGTAGTCGGCCACAAACAGGATGACGGCCACGATGGCGTAATCCAGGCGGAACACGCCGCCAAAGGGCGATGTGATGACGCCATAGCCGGCGATGGCGGTCGGCAGCGCGCGCGAAAGCTCAACGACAAAGCCCACGATCTGCAGCTTGGCGGTAAGGCCGCTAAAGCACAGCAGCACGGTCATCGCGCTCATAAAGATGCCGCAGATGCGGCACGCGATGGCTATGATGCTCATCGCCACGGCAGCGGCCTTACGAGAGTTCACGTGCGGTCTCCTCTTCGATCTGGGTGGAAAGCTCGAGCCATTCGTCCTCGAGCTTGGGCAGCTCTTGCTTAAGCCCGTTATATTCCCCCAGGGCGGCGTTGAACTTATCCTGATCGGCATAAAGCTCTTCGCTTGCCATCAATTCCATAAGCTCGTCATAGCGGGCGCGCTTCTTGTCCAGCTCGGCCTCGATCTTCTTGAGCTGGTTGCGCACGCCCTTGAGCTTTTTGTTGAGCGCAGCGCGGGCCTGGGCCTCGGCACGCTTTTGCTCCTTGGTCTTTTTGCCCTCGGCCGGCTTGGGGGCCGCAGCGGGGGTATCGGCCTGGGCGGCGCTGGCTTTGGTGGGCTTGGTCGTGGCCGGTGTGCTTTCCCCTGCCGCCTCGGCGGCGCGGGCTGCGAGGTCCTCGCGCTTGTAGAGGTAGTAGTCGTAGTCGCCGTCATAGACCGTGACCTTGCCATCGCGGATGTCGATCACGCGGTTGGCCACGGCTCGCACCAGGTGCTCGTCGTGACTGATCAGAACAATGGTGCCGGGGAAGTTTTGTAGGGCGTTCTCGAGCATGTCCACCGAGTCGATGTCCAGGTGGTTAGTGGGCTCGTCCAGGCACAGAAGTGCCTCGGGGGCCACGAGCATCTTAGCCAGAGCCAGACGCGCCTTTTCGCCGCCGGAAAGAACGCGAACCTGCTTTTCGATAGAATCGTTGTCGCTAAACAGGAAGGCGCCCAGTAGGCTGCGCTGCTGCGGCACGGTCCACTTGGGCGTGACGGTGTCGATTTCTTGCAGGACGGTGTTGGACTCGGTCATGCCCTCGAGCGCGTGCTGGGCGTAATAGGCCACGCCCACGTTGGTACCCAGTTCGCGCGTGCCGGCAGTGGGCGGCTCCAGGCCGGCGATGATCTTCATGAGCGTGGACTTGCCGGCGCCGTTGGGGCCGACGAGCGCCACGTGCTCGCCGCGGTAGAGTTTGAGGTCGATATCGCTATAGATGTGCTTGTTGCCGTAGGACTTGGACACGCCCTCCAGGCCCACGACCATGTCGCCCGAGCGCGGCGGGTCGGGGAACTTAAAGTCGATGTGCTTATGGCCTTCGGGCAGGATGACGAGCTCCTTTTTAATCTGCTCGATCTTGCGGATGCGCTCCTGCGCCTGGGCGGCTTTGGTGGGCTTGTAGCGGAACTTGTCGACGAAGACCTGCATGTGGGCGATGTCGCGCTCCTGGGCGGCACGCTTGGCGCGCATCTGCTCCAGGTTGTCCTCGCGCTGCTTGAGGTAGCTGCTGTAGTTGCCGGTGTAGGTGGTCACGCGGCGGTTCTCGAGCGCGGCGACGTGGTCGACGCAGGCGTCCATAAAGGCGCGGTCGTGGCTGACGATGAGCACGGCGCCGTCGTAGTTGGCGATAAAGCCGCGCAACCACTGGACGCTTTCGAGGTCCAGGTGGTTGGTGGGCTCGTCCAGAAGTAGCAGGTCGGGATGACGCAGGAAGAGCTTGGCCAGCGCGATGCGCATCTGCCAGCCGCCCGAGAACTCGGAACACGGGCGCTCAAAGTCGGTGACCTTAAAGCCCAGACCGGACAGGATCTTGCGGGCGTTGCTTTCGAGCTCGTAGCCGCCCAAGTGCTCAAAGCGGTCCTGGACCTGGCCGTACTCGTTAAGGAGCGCGTCGACGTCCTTGCCCTGCTCAGAGAGCTCGGTGATCTGGGCCTGCAGCTCGTTGGCGCGCTCGCCCATGCGGCGGATTTCCTTGGCGGCGGCCATGACCTCGGCGAGGATGGTCGTGTCCTTGTGCTCCAGGTTGGTTTCCTGCTCGAGGTAGCCCACCTGACAGTCCTTGGAGTACTGGACCTGGCCGGCGTCGGGGCTGTCGATACCCATGATGATTTTGAGCATGGTGGTTTTGCCGGCGCCGTTGGGTCCCACGAGCGCAAAGCGTTCGCCGGGGTTGATCTGAAAGGACGCGCCGCTAAAGAGGACGCGCGCGCCGAAACTTTTTTCGATCTTGTCGACCAGGAGGATCATGGTGCCGCCTTTGACCTTGTGTGCCT
>NZ_JBNPLJ010000016.1:0-49970 GCF_050313415.1 Collinsella sp. SGI.184
CATGCCTCCCCGGCCCTCGTCTGTAGGCTCTTCCGCTGGGCGAGCAGGACCTCGGACGTTTTTCCGGATGGGCTGTCGATGCCCTTCGCTGTAGAGGTGGGCCGCGGGTAATCCGCTCCAATGTTTCCAAATGAATACGCTGTGAGCCGAAGGGGACGGTTCTCCCCGCAAGCACTCTAGTATGCTAAAGTACCCAGAAGACCGGCGGAGCTATGCCGGTCTTTCGTTCTATATGAAACGCAGTATGAGGAGGCTCACCAGATGACGGCCACACCGTGGGGATTCCGGGACATATTGCCCGAGGAGGCTCAGGCACGCGAGGAGATCGCGTATACGGTGAAGGGCTGCTTTAGGGAGCATCATTACCTTCCGGTCGAGACGCCGCTGCTCGAGGACAAGGGTTCGCTCGAGGAGGGCGGCCGCATTGCGGACACGCCGTTTAAGCTCTTTGATGACGACGGTCGCCTGCTGGTGGTCCGTCCCGACAACACGCTGCCGATCGTGCGCCTGGTTTCGACCCGCATGCGTGCGGCCGATCTACCCCTGCGCCTTCGCTACGAGGCGCCGGTGGTTCGCGAGTGCCAGCGCAATGCCGGTGGCTCGCGTCAGTTTACGCAGCTGGGCTTTGAGCTTATCGGTGCGGGCGATACCGCGGGCGATGTAGAGATTGTTTCGCTGGTGGCCGAGGCCGTGCGTAAGCTGGCGCTTCCCGATGCTCGTATTATCGCAGGTAGCGTGCGTCCTTTTAAGGAGCTACTCGCGGCGTGCGAGGATCGCGAGCTGGCAGCCGAGGCCCTGCGCTGCGTGCATGCCAACGACTTTGTGGGTCTCGATGCCCGCGTGGCTGCCAGCACCGAGTCTGATGCCGTCAAGGCCGCCATTAGCGAGCTGCCGCGCCTGCACGGTGGTGCCGAGGTGCTCGACCGCGTGGACGCGCTGCTGGAGGCCGCCGGTATCGCCGCGCCGCCGACGCGCGAGCTGCGTGCCCTGGTCGAGGGTTTGGCTCCCGAGGACGCCCAGGTGCTGTCGTTCGATTTCTCCATCATGAACTCTTTCGATTACTACACGGGCCTGGTCTTTAAGGCCTATGCCGGTGGCTTGCCCGATCCGGTCGGTTCGGGCGGACGCTACGACTCCATCTTTACCGGTGCATTTGGCGGCGGCATCGAGGTGCCGGCGGCGGGCTTCGCCTTTTCGCTCGAGCGTCTGGAGGCCGCGCGTACCTCGGCAGAGGACGCTGCTTCCGACGGCGATCACGCCGCGGGCCGTGGCGCCGAGGGTCCGCTGCGCATTGCCGTGCCCAAGGGCTCGCTTAAGGCAGACACGCTCGACGTGCTCGAGGCCGCGGGCCTGGACGTCTCTGAGTTGCGTGACCCCGGCCGTCACCTGATTGTGCGCGGTCGCGACACGCGTGCCGGTGAGGGCACGGTCGGGGATATCGAGTTTGTTATCGTGCGACCCAGCGATGCACCCGCCTTTGTGGGCTGCGGTGGCGCCGATTGCGGCATCTGCGGCTGGGATTCGCTCATCGAGGCCGACCTCAACCTGCTGCAGCTGGTCGATCTGGGCTATGGCCTGTGCACCTTTATCGAGGCGGAGCCCGCGTGGCGCGCCGGTCAGGCCGAGCGCAACTATGCCCGCCGCGGGTCGCTTCGCGTGGCTACCAAATATCCGCGCATCGCGAGTGCCTGGTATGCCGAGCGCGGTGTGAACGCCGATATCGTCTCGCTGCACGGCAACATCGAGCTGGGCCCCATTGTCGGCATGACCGATCGCATCGTGGATATTACCGCCACGGGTGCCACGCTGCGCGACAACGATTTGGTCATCACCGGCCGCATTATGGACTGCACGGCGCGCTTTTTTGTCAACCCGGGTGCCGCTCGCTTAGATCCGCGCGTACGCAATCTGGCAGATCGCTTGGCGGCGGCCGTTAAGGACAAGCATTTTGAGCCCGTTGCGGGCTCGGCACAATAGCGCGAGCACGCACGGGCGCCCTAACGTCTGGGCTGCGGGCCGATGGGCGCCGCCGCCCGGCCTCTCGTTTTTCGAACACAACCTCGACCGATAGGGGATACCGATATGAAGACTATCAAGCTTGCTCCCGGTGAGCGTCTCGTTACCAACCAGCTCAACCGTAAGGGTGTGCTGCCGCAAAACATCGTCGACGCCGCCCGCGATATCGTGGCCAACGTGCGCGCCAACGGCGATGCCGCGGTGCGCGACTACTGTCAGCGTTTTGACGGTGTTGAGCTGCAGAGCTTCCGTCTGCCGCAAGAGCAGATCGATGCCGCGCTCGAGGGCCTCGATCCGGCCTTTGTCGCGGCGCTCGAGAAGGCTGCGCGCCAGATTCGCGAGTTCCACCAGCGCGAGATCGAGCAGAGCTGGTTTACCACGCGTGCAGATGGCACCATGCTCGGCGTTAAGGTGACCCCGCTTGCGGCGGCCGGCATCTACGTGCCGGGCGGGCGCGCGCAGTATCCCTCCACGGTGCTCATGAATGCCATTCCCGCCAAGGTGGCCGGCGTTGAGCGCGTGGTCATGGTGACCCCGCCGCAAAAAGATGGCCTGATCAGCCCCTACACGCTCGCCGCGGCAAAGCTCGGCGGCGTGGACGAGATCTATATGGTGGGCGGCGCCCAGGCCGTGGCCGCGCTGGCGTACGGTACCGAGACCATTCCTCGCGTCGACAAAATCACCGGTCCGGGCAACGCCTTTGTTGCCGCGGCCAAGCAGATTGTCTCGGGCGACGTGGGTATCGATATGGTCGCCGGTCCCTCCGAGGTCTGCGTGCTGGCAGATGCCACGGCCAAACCCATGGTGGTCGCGGCCGACCTGATGGCCCAGGCCGAGCACGATCCGCTAGCAGCCTGCTATCTGGTGACCTGCGACGAGCAGTTTGCGCGCGAGGTCGAGGCGGGTATCGACATTCTGGTGGCACAGTCCCCGCGCGCCGAGATCACGCGCGCCTCGCTCGACAACGAGGGCACCATCGTGGTGGCCGCCGATATGGCTGCTGCCGTCGAGGCGGTGAACACCGTGGCGCCCGAGCACCTGGAGCTGCACTGCAAGGATGCGATGGGCCTGCTCGGCGGCATTCGCAACGCCGGCGCCATCTTTGTGGGCGCTTGGAGCTCCGAGCCGCTTGGCGATTATGTTGCCGGCCCCAACCACACGCTGCCGACCGGCGGCACGGCCATGTTCTCCAACCCGCTTTCGGTCGAAGAATTCGTCAAGCGCTCGAGCGTCATTTGCTATACGCCCGAGGGCCTGCTCTCGGACGCTCCCGCGACGCAGCGCCTGGCCGAGGCCGAGGGCCTGTGGGCACACGCGCTTTCCGCCGCACTGCGTCGCCGTGTGCTGGAGCAGGGCGAGGGTGCCGTGAGTGCTGAGTCTCTGGCCGCGGCCGACCTGACCAAGGTCGCCTGGCCGGGCGACGCCGTGGCGACGGTCGCCGAGGGTGTGGACCTAGCGGCAGCAAGCGCGGATGGCGCTGGCGCGACCGGCGAGGAGGCCTAATATGGCCGAGCTGACGTCTCGCATGAAGGAGCTCGTCCAGCCCTACTTGGCTGGCATTGAGCCCTACAATCCCAACTTTACGCCCACGCGCATCAACCTTTCGGCCAACGAGAACACCTATCCTGTGCCGGCTGGCGTGCGCGAGGCGGTCGACGCCGCCCTGGCTGCCACGCCGCTCAACCGCTACCCCGATCCCATGTCGAACGACCTGCGCGACGAGCTTGCCGCTTGGCATGGCGTGGCGCGCGAGAATATCTGCGTGGGCAACGGCGGCGACGAGCTGCTCTATAACTACCTGCTGGCGTTTGGCGGCGCGGGGCGGACCCTGCTCAACTGCCCGCCGTGTTTTAGCGAGTATGCGTTCTTTGCGTCGCTCTGCCAGACCGAGGTGCGCGACGTGTGGCGAGACCCCGCGACCTTTGAGCTCGACCAGGCTGCCGTGCTCGCGGCGGCGCCCGAGTGCAACCTGGCAATCGTGACCTCGCCCAATAACCCCACGGGCGACGTGGCACCGCTCGACTTTGTCGCGGCCCTGTGCGATGCGTGCCCCGGCGTGGTGATGGTCGACGAGGCCTACGTGGAGTTTGCCGATGATTCGTTTGGCGCGGCCACCACAGCGCAGGGACTTATCGCCGAGCATCCCAACCTGGTGATCCTGCATACGCTGTCCAAGGCGTTTGGCGCCGCCGGCACGCGTCTGGGCTATGTGATTGCGGCGCCCGAGGTCATCGACGTGTTTGCGGCGATTCGCCAGATCTATTCGGTCAACGTGCTGAGCCAGGCGGCGGCGCTTGCCTGCGTGCGCGCCCGCGATGCGTACGCGCCCGTGGTGGCACAGGTCGCATCCGAGCGCGAGCGCGAACTGTGTGCCCTGCGCGCAATGGCTGCCGGGGGTCTGCCCGTGGAGGCATGGCCGAGTGCGGCGAACTTTGTGCTCGTGCGCACGCCGCATGCTACGCGCGTGCGTGAGCGCCTGCGCGACGAGTATTCGATTTTGGTGCGCGACTTTAGCTACGCGCCGGGGCTTGCGGACTGTCTGCGCATTACCGTGGGCACCCCGCAGGAAAACGATGAGGTGCTGGCTGCGTTTGCCGCGCTGGTGAAGGAGGAGATGTAGATGAGCCGTTATGCCGAGGTGGTCCGCAAGACGGGGGAGACCGATATTGTTGTCAAACTCGACCTGGACGGATGCGGCGTGTGCGATATCTCGACCGGCGTGCCGTTTTTCGACCACATGCTCAACGCCTTTGGCCGCCATGGCCTGTTTGATTTGACGGTGCATGCAGTAGGCGACGTGGAGGTCGACGCGCACCATACCGTCGAGGACACGGGCATTGTGCTGGGTGAGGCGTTTTGCCAAGCGCTGGGCGACAAGGCGGGTATTACGCGCTTTGCAGACGCGGCGATTGCCATGGACGAGACGCTCGTGATGGCCGCCGTGGACATTTCGGGTCGCGGCCAGGCCTACTGCGAGCTGCCCGTGCCGACCGAACGTGTGGGCAGCTTCGATACCGAGCTGGCCGTCGAGTTCTTCTATGCCTTTGCGCGCGATGCCAAGCTCACGCTGCACGTGCGCGAGCTCGCAGGCGGCAACTCGCATCACATTATCGAGGCCGCCTTTAAGGCCGTGGGCCGCACGATGCGCCACGCCTGCGAGCTCGATCCCCGCGTGCAGGGCATCCCCAGCACCAAGGGCTCGCTGTAACCTGCCAAAAAGGGACAGGTTTATTTTGGCAGGTTTTATCTGCGGAAATGCTGTCTCATACGGTGGGTGAACGTTTAACCGACCAAAATAAACCTGTCCCTTTTTGGCAGGTTTTGAATGGGAAAAAGGAGGGTCGCGTGGGCGAACCGAAGATCGTGGTGGTCGACTACCACAAGGGCAACTTGTCGAGCGTCGTGCGCGGGCTTGTGCGCGCCGGTGCCGCCGCCTGCACGTCGGACGATCCGGAGCAGATCCGCCGCGCCGACGGCCTGGTCATCCCGGGCGTGGGTGCGTTCTATGACGCGATCGCCTTTATGCGCCAGAGCGGCGAGGCGGACGCGGTGCTCGACGCCGTTGCCGCCGGAACTCCGCTGCTCGGCATCTGCCTGGGCCTTCAGCTATTTTTTGAGCGCGGCAACGAGGGCGTGCCTGCGGACGAGGGCGCGGTCGCCGACGGCAGCGCCCCCGAGCAGGCTGGCGGTCCCTGGGTCGATGGCCTGGGCATTATGCGCGGTTCGTGCACGCGCTTGGAGTCGAGCCGCCTGAAGGTGCCGCACGTGGGCTGGGACCAGGTGCACATGACGCCCGCCGGTGCGGCCGATCCGCTGCTTGCCGGTTTTGCCGAGGGTGCCAACATGTACTTCACCCACAGCTACGCGGTGGCTGACGACGCCGATGCCGCCGATGTGCTGGCGTGCACACACTATACGCGGAGCTTCCCGTGCATCGTGCGCCATGGCAACGTGTGGGGCTGCCAGTTCCATCCCGAGAAATCCTCCGCGCTGGGTCAGCGCATCCTTAAGAACTTTGTGAGCATCGTCGAGGAGGTTGGCCGATGATCCTGTTTCCCGCAATCGATCTGATCGGCGGCAAGGTCGTGCGCCTGGAGCGCGGTGACCGCAGCCGCTGCAAGGTATATTCCGACGATCCCGTGGCCGTTGCCCGCTCGTTTGCCGAACAGGGCGCGAGCTGGGTGCACGTCGTCGACCTGTCCGCTGCCTTTGGCGAGGACGAGGGCGCACGCGCTGCCAACTCGGCGGCGATTAAGGCCATCTGCGGCGTCGACGGTCTGTCCGTGGACGTGGGCGGCGGCGTCCGCTCGCTTGCGCGCATCGACGAGTTGGCAGGCTACGGCGCATGCCGTATCGCGCTGGGCACCGTGCTGGTGACCGAGCCGGGTTTTGCCGAAGTGGCAGCCCAAGGCTTTGGCGAGTTGCTGGTGGCAGACATCGCCGCGCGCGACGGTCAGGTCAAGGTGAACGGCTGGCGCGACGGCGCAGGTGTGGCGCTCGACGATGCCGTGGCGCAGCTTTCCGAGCTGGGCTTTAAGCATCTGGTGTATACCGACATCGCGCGCGATGGCATGCAGACGGGTATCGATGTGGCGGCGTATCGCCATGTGGCCGAGGTCGCGGGCTTTCCCGTCGTGGCTTCGGGCGGCATCTCGACGCTCGACGACATCCGCGCACTGGCCGCGGTGGGTGAGGGCGCGATTGAAGGCGCCATTACCGGCCGTGCGCTCTACGAGGGCAACTTTACGCTGGCCCAGGCGTTGGCCGCCGCCCGAGGGGAGGAGTAGCCCATGCTTACCAAGCGCGTAATTCCCTGTCTGGACGTCAAGGACGGCCGCGTGGTCAAGGGAGTTAACTTTGTGAGCTTGCGCGATGCGGGCGATCCGGTGGAACTGGCCCGTGCCTACGACCGCGAGGGTGCAGACGAGGTCGTCTTCCTGGACATTACCGCGACGAGCGACAACCGCGCGACGACCATCGAGATGGCAGCGCACGCGGCCGAGGAGCTCGCCATTCCCTATACCGTGGGCGGCGGCTTTCGCGACCTGGCGGGCATGCGCACCATGGTTGCCGCCGGTGCCGACAAGGTGTCGCTCAACTCGGCGGCCGTGCGCGATCCGTCGCTGATTAGCCAGGCTGCCGCGGCGTTTGGCAGCCAGGCCGTGGTCGTGGCGATTGATGCCAAGCGTGTGGGCCTGCCCGGCGCATCCGGTGCCGACAAGTGGGAAGTCTTCACGGCGGGCGGTCGCAACGCCACGGGCATCGACGCGGTGGCGTGGGCCGAGGAGGCGGCTCGTCGCGGCGCCGGCGAGATCTTGCTCACCAGCATGGACCGCGACGGCACCAAGGCCGGCTTTGATTTGGCGCTCACCCGCGCCGTGGCCCGCGCGGTGCCAATCCCCGTCATCGCGAGCGGCGGCGTGGGCACGCTCGAGCATTTTGCCGAGGGCGTGATCGAGGGCGAGGCCGACGCCGTGCTGGCGGCGAGCGTCTTTCACTTTGGAACCTTCAGCATTCGCCAGGTGAAGGAGTATATGGCCTCTCAAGGCATCCCTGTCAGGTTGGACTTCTAGCGCTGCGGCTTGCCCAGGCACCCGACCTTCCGGCTCCAACCCTCCTCGCGTACTTAAGTACGCGTCGTCGGGCTTGTCGCTCGGAATCTCGGGCACCTGGACAACCCTCGCCGACCTGCGAAGTTTGAATTTGGGGAGAGAAATGGAAGAGATAACCGATCCTTCAAAGCTTGCGTACGACGCCCGCGGGCTGATTCCTTGTGTGGTTCAGCAGTATGACACCGGCGAGGTGCTCATGGTTGCCTGGATGAACGAGGAGTCGGTGGGGCTGACGCTCGAGACCGGCACCACGTGGTTTTGGAGCCGCAGTCGCCAGGAGCTCTGGAACAAGGGCGCGACGAGCGGCAACATGCAGGAGGTTCGCGAACTCTGGGCCGACTGCGATAGCGATACGCTGCTGGTCAAGGTCGACTCGCCGGGTCCGGCCTGCCATACCGGCAACCGTACCTGCTTCTTTAAGAAACTCGCGTAGGGCGGGCGCTCGACCAGGCGCTTGGCCGACCAGAAAGGATTGAACCATGGGTGTGCGTACCGCAAACGTTCAGGATGGAAATATCGGCGAGACGCTAACGGGGCTGGCCGAGGTGATTCACGGTCGTCGCGATGCGTCGCCGCAGGAAAGCTATACCGCTCGACTGCTGACCGATGTGGAGGATGAGCTGCTCAAGAAGCTTGCCGAGGAGGCGAGCGAGGTGATCATGGCCTGCAAGGATAACGACCATGATCACATTCGCTACGAGGCTGGTGACCTGGTCTACCACCTGCTCGTGACGCTTGAGCGCTACGGCATTACCCTCGACGAGCTGGCCGGCGAACTCAACGCCCGCCGCCACTAGTCGTTAAAGAACGTCCCCGATGACCATAGAAGTTGCGGTGGAATAGTTCTTGTTTGACGGTCTTAGGGCTATAAATAGGAGCTATTTCACCGCAACTTATGAAGGGATGGCTAGGCGAGGGGTGTGGACTCCCATTCGCCGGTGGGGTGGGGCATGTCGAAGGTTCGGTAGCCGCAGTCGTAGGCATGGGCTTGGGCCTCGCGGATATTCCAGCAAATATCACAGGCGCGGTGCGCATCCGAGCCAAAGGTAATGGGCGCCTCAGCATGGGCAAAGCAGCGCAAAAGGCCGGTCGCGGGATAGTAGTCGTCGAGCCCCTTGCGCGGTGCGGCGGTCGAGACCTCAACGCGGCGGCCCGTATCGTGCGCACACTCGGCCATCTGCTGCCAAAACGGTGCGGGGTCAAAATCGGGCGCAAAGCCTTCCTTCGAAAAGCGCATGACCAGGTCGGGGTGAGCCATCACATCAAAGTTGAGCGAGCTTTCGCAGGCGCGGCACCATTCATCGACGTAGCGCTCCCACACGCCGCGCACACCTAAGTTTTCCCAAACGTGCAGGTTGGTGTCGTCGTCGATCCAGCCGCAGCGTGAGTCGGGCGTATCGGGGCGCGCGACGCCCTCTGTCCCCGTCGTGCCCGCAGCGCCTGCCATGATATTGCCCGGGTTACCAATCCAATGCACGCTGCCCAGGCGTACGACGGCGCCCCGGGACCAGCGCTCAACCAAAGGCTCGCAGCCTTCGTACCAATCGCACTCAAAGCCATAGACAAGCTCGAGCTCCGGCGCAATCTGCGCGGCAAGCTTGCGGGCATCCTCAAAAGCCAGACGATGCGCCGGCAGGTCGCCCTCGACAACCTGCACCTCGCAGGTGGCATCCATGCTGGCAGGCAGGGTAAGGTGATCGGCCGAGACCATGGTGCGGCAACCGGCCGCAGCAGCGGCGCGGACGTTGTCTTCAAACGAGGCGTGTCCGTCCGAAAACGAGGTGTGAGTATGGCAATCGACCAGCGGGCAAGCAGGCATGGCGGCTCCTTTACGTCAAGCGAATCTGCTCCATTGTAACGGCGCGGCCCCCAGTGCGATGTGCGCGCCGGGGGCCGAAATCGACTGGAAAGGACGGGCGGCGCATAAGGGCGGGCTCGCGACATCGGCCTTGCTTCGAATCATGTACCTCAGCCTCCAAAACTGACAAAAAATGACATGTTTGGAGGCTGATGTACATGTTTGGCCGAGGCGGTGGAGTGCCGGTTCTTGCAGACAAGGAAAATCGCGCTCATCGCGCGCCGCCACACTTGCGCCGCTCGCGATGTGCTAGCGTTTGGGTGAATAAAACGAGCCCGTGCGGAAAGGAGCCGGACCGTATGCAACGTGGAACTACATCTCCGCTGTCCCGCGAGACCGATGCGCCCGAAACCATCGTCAAGCTGGAGTGCGACATCGACGACGCGTCGCCCGAGGTGCTCGCCTACGCCGCCGACCGCCTGCGCGAGGCCGGCGCGCGCGAGGTGCACTGGCTGCCCCTCTATTGCAAGAAAGGCCGCCCTGGCTGGCAGTTGCAGGTAATCTGCACCCACGAGGATATCGAGCGCCTGCAGACGATCATCTTTTTGGAAACCACGACCAATGGCATCCGCCGCCAGGTTATGGAGCGCGTTTGCCTGCCGCGCTACTTTGAGCGCGTAGCGACGCCGTGGGGCGAGGTGTCCGTCAAGGTGGCCACCTTGCCCGACGGCAGTGAGCGTGCGGCGCCCGAGTACGAAGACTGCGCCCGCCTTGCCCGTGAGCACAATGTGCCGCTGCAGCGCGTGATGCAGGCGGCCCAGAGCGCGGCACTGCGATTTGAATAACGCGGCTGGTGGCGACATTCCGCGCCCGGCCACGTCAACCCCACCCCGAAAGGACCTCCATGAAATACCTCATCGCTTCTGACATCCACGGCTCGGCATATTGGACCGAGCGTCTCTGCGCCGCCATCGAAGCCGAGCAGCCCGACCGCATCGTCCTGCTGGGCGACCTGCTTTATCACGGTCCGCGCAACGACCTGCCGCGCGACTATGCTCCCAAACGCGTGATTCCGTTGCTCAACGCCCTGGCCGACCGCATTATCGCGGTGCGCGGCAACTGCGACGCCGAGGTCGACCAGATGGTTCTCGACTTTCCCGTCATGGCCGACTACGCCACACTGTTCGACGAGGTCGGCCGCGAGCTGTTCCTGACGCACGGCCACGTCTTTGGCGCCGGCATGCACAACAGCGTCGACCACGCGCCCGCGCTGCCCGAGGGCTCCGCGCTCGTCTACGGCCACACGCACGTCAAGGTCAACGAGGAAAGCACCGCGCACCCGGGTCTGTGGCTCTTCAATCCCGGCAGCGTGAGCATCCCCAAGGACGGCACGCACAGCTATGGTATCTACGAGGGCGGCGCGTTCCGCCATGTGATCATGGAGGAGGACTAACCATGGCCGAGCACATGGCTCAGCAAAATGCCGAAGGTTCGCGCGACCTGTCCACGCTGGTCGATGCATCGGCCGAGTTACAACATCTGGTACAGACTATCTGGCGCTTGCGTCAGCCCGACGGCTGCCCGTGGGACCGCGAGCAGACGCACCAGAGCATTGGCAAGAACATGATCGAGGAGGCCTACGAGGCGCTCGACTGCATCGAGGCGGATGACGCGGCCCATCTTCGCGAGGAGCTGGGCGATGTGCTCATGCAAGTCGTGCTGCATGCGCAGATTGCGGCGGACGCCGGCGAGTTTACGCTGGCCGACGTGGCGCGCGATATCGACGCCAAGCTCATTCGCCGCCATCCGCACGTGTTTGGCGATGTGGATGTCGACAACTCCGACGAGGTGCTCAAGATTTGGGACGAGGTCAAACTTGCCGAGAAGGCCGCCAAGGACCAGGCCGTGGCGGCGGGCGAGGCTGCGCCCGAGGGCCTGCTCGACGGCGTGCCCACGCATCTGCCGGCGCTGATGCAGGCTCAGAAGGTGTCGCGCAAGGCGGCTGCCGTGGGCTTTGAGTGGGATACGGTCCAGGACGTGTGGGACGAGGTCGCCGAGGAACGTGCCGAGTTTGAGGCCGAGGAACCCGGCTCGCCCGAGCGCGAGATGGAGTTTGGCGACCTGCTCTTTGCCCTGGTCAACGTTGCGCGCAAGGAGGGCATCGACGCCGAGAGCGCCCTTCGTGCCAGTACGGCAAAGTTCCGCCGCCGTTGGGCCGCGATGGAGCAGATGGCGGCCGATGCCCATGTTGATCTTGCCGAGCTTTCGACCCACGGGCTCAACGACCTGTGGGATGCCGCAAAGGCAGAGGAGTAGGACACGGTGTTGGTCGGCGGGGCGTAAGGGCGGCGCCCCGTCGACTTGCCCGTTGGCGACCACGCGCGCTCGAGTAATGGATTTGTCCTACGGCTCGTCCGGCTGGTCCGCCCGCGTGCTATAACTAAAGGACTTAGCGCAAACAAACCTCAACCGCACAAGGCGCACATGGATCAGATTTACGACAACAGGCACTATTCCGCCGGTTCGCGCGAACCGTCACCTCGCCGTGCGCATTCGGTGCAGCTTGGCGGGTCTGGTTATGCTGGCGCTGATCGCTCCAGGTATAGCTCGCCGGCGACTTCGCATCCCAATGCTCAGCCAAATAGTTCCTCGGACAGTCCGGTGCGCCCATCGCGTTCCAAGCATACGTCGTGCCCTTCGACCCAGGCGTCCGACAAGCCGCGCCGTCCCTCAAGCCGTCTTTCGGGTTCGGACTTTATGCACTACGCCAACGATAACGCGGTGGTCAAGGCAATCTATGATTTTACCCACGGTCCCCAGCGAGGGCTGTTTGTTGGCATTGTCGTCGCCCTGGCGCTCGTGAGCCTGTACTTCCCGGTGCGCGACCTGTATGTGGCAAAACGCTCGAGCGACATCTTGGCCAAGCAGGTCGAGATTCGCGAGCAATATAATGACGACCTGCAAAAAAGCGTCGACAAACTGCTCTCGGAGGAGGGCATTAAGGACGCGGCGACCGAGGACCTGGGTCTGGTGATGCCCGGCGAGAAGAGGATTGAAGTGCAGGGCCTGGACGACGATTCCGATACCTCGTCGAGCCAGAAGTCGTCGAACGCCAAGAAGGCCAGCGAAGTTGCCAAGGAAATCGAAGAGGTCGGCAAGGACGCGCCGTGGTACATCCAGACGCTCGACATGCTGTTTGGATTTAACGGCGTCGAGGGCCAGGCAGTCGTGTCCAATGGCGAGTAGCGCCCGGAGGGGGGCCGCAATGACGAATTGCAAACGATATAAGGTGGCGGCGATTGACCTGGGAACGGTGTCGTCGCGACTGGTGCTGGCCCAGGTCGAGGACGGGGCGATCGTGGAATCGTCCAAGCATACCGAGATTACCGACTTGGGCGAGGGCGTGGACGCAACGGGGCGCTTTTGCGAGGCGGCCGTTGGGCGCGTGCTCGCTGCGTGCCGAATGTTTGTGGACGAGGCCCGTGCCTTTGGGGCCGCGTGCATCTGCACCACGTGCACGAGCGCCGCGCGCGATGCGTCCAATGCCGCGCTGCTGCTGGACGGCCTGCGCGAGCTGGGGCTCGAGCCGCAGGTGATTCCGGGCGAGGTCGAGGCGCGCCTGACGTTTTTTGGCGTGGCGCACGACTTTGCCGGCGAGCGCATCATTGTTACCGATTCGGGTGGCGGATCCACGGAGCTCGCGACGGGCGTCTATGCGCCGGAGCGTGGGATCTTTGCGCTGGAGGGAACGCGCTCGCTGGACATCGGCTGTCGCCGCGTGACGGAGCGGTTTTTCTCGGCGCTGCCGCCAACGGGCAGCGAGCTTGCCGCCGCTGGCGCGTGGGCAAACGAGCAGTTTGCAGGCTACTTTAAGAGCTTGCCTGTCGACTTTGAGCGAGCCGAGCGCCTGGTCGCGGTGGGTGGCACCGTCACCACGCTCGTTGCGCTCGTTCACGAGCTGGAGCCGTATGATTCGAGTTTTGTGCACCTGCGCGAGCTTTCGCTGGACCAGGTTTCGGCCGCTATCGAGCGCATGTCCTCGCTGGATGTCGCGGGCATCGCCGCGTTGCCAGGCGTGCAACCCAAGCGCGCGGGCGTGATCCTGGCTGGTGCTGTGGTGATTCGCGAGCTCATGCGAGCCGGCGGCTACGACGCGCTCACTGTAAGCGAGAACAGTCTGCTCGCCGGAATGGCTGCCACCATCAACGAGGTTCTCGACGGCGCGACCCCCACCATCGCCTGGACCCCCAGCCTCAGCGTCCTTTAACCATCCCCTCATAAGTTGCGGTGAAATAGTTCCTAAATAGGCTGATAAACTGCCAAAACAGGAACTATTCCACCGCAACTTCTTAGAGGCTTGACGGTGTCCAAAAGAAGCGAGCCCGCATTCCAAAGGGACACGGGCTCGTAAACAATACGTGGTAGGGGCGGTGGGACTCGAACCCACAATCCTTGCGGCGAGAGATTTTAAGTCTCCTGCGTATGCCAATTCCGCCACGCCCCCGTAAGACTAGAAGTCTAGCACAAGCCGTCCGTTACGCGTTGACGGCCATCGAGTGTTGGCCCGACTTCTCGAGGAACTCTTGGAACTTTGCCTCGTCGCCCTTGTTTTGGTACTGCAGGGCCAGCAGGTACTCCAGTCGGCAGCGCTTGACCGGGTCGTTGCCGACATCCTCGAGCATGCGCTCCAGCTCGGGAATGTCGTTGTGGCGCTTGAGGATCATCGTGTCGTACATCAGCTGGCATTCGTGCGCGACTGCCTCGGCTTGGCCACCCTCAAAGCCCTTGATCTCGTGCAGCAGCTCCTTGGACTTTTTGCGGTCCTCCTGGCCAACGTAGTAGTTAAAGGCCTTGATCACCAGATCGACGCGCTGCATCTTGGGCAGGTTGAGCCCCAGCAGCAGGTCAAACATCTCGTCGGCGCGCTCGTGGTCCTCGCGCAGCAGATAGGAGTTCAGGCGCAGGTAGTCGCGGTTGTAGCGCGGGTACAGCATGCTGGTGAGTTTGCCGTCGAGCAAACGATCGAACTCGTCCCACTGTTTGGCGGCCATGAGCCGCTGCAGGCGTTTAAACGTGGTGCGTTTTTTGATGCTAAAGAGCAGCGACACGGCGATACAGATGACAACGACGACGGTCCAGAGTGTGCGGGAATCGGGCATATTGAGCTCCTCGGTCGCTCGTAAAACAAGCGGTATGACAAAACGTACTAGATGTATTATACGCAGCGTGCAAGCAAACTGGCACAAAAGTGCATCGAGGCCGAGCGCCATCGCTCGCTGCGGTACACTTACCTAAAGTAAACCATGAGGGGAGACATTACCTATGAAGAAGATCGTTTTGGCTTGCGGTGCTGGCGCTGCTACTTCCACGCTCGTTGCCCAGAAGGTCGCCACCATGCTCGACGCCAACGGTTACGCCGGCAAGTATGAGATCGTGCAGTGCGCCATTTCCGAGGCCAAGGACGCTTGCGACGAGGGCGCCGACCTGCTGATCGCCACCACCGTTGCCCCCGAGGGCCTCACCTGCCCGTACGTGAGCGGCGTGCCCTTTATGACCGGCATGAACCGCGTCGCTGCCGAGAAGGCCGTTCTCGACGTCATGGCTCAGTAGGCGCTGCCTGTATGAACGAGCAGAACGCCAACCCGGTCGAGCTCTTTGGCATGCGCGTTGCCCATGTGGGCATTAACGCCACCGACCCGGCAGACGCCCTGGAGATCGCGGAGCTGTTCTCGACGATGATGGGCCTGCCCGTCAGCGAGACCCCGATTTCGTACTTTAACGACTCGCTGGTCGAGATCATGAAGCAGAACGGTCGTGGCGCCAAGGGCCACATAGGCTTTGCCGTCAACGACATCGATGCTGCCGAGAAGTGGTTTGCCGAGCACGGGCTCGAGGTCAACGAGGAGTCGCGCGTGCTGCTGCCCGACGGAGGCACCAAGCTTGTGTACTTTAAGCGCGAGTTCGCCGGCTTCGCCGTGCACCTGTGTCGCGAGTAGCGTACAAGCTGCTATAACGAAAAAAAGGGATAGGGCCGCATGGCCCTATCCCTTTTTTTGCCGAGGGGGCGACCTTTTGAGGGGACATGAAATCGGGGTCTAATACTTTTCCCGAGAAGTGAACGAGCAGAATTGGACCCCCGAAGCATCGACACTTTGAGGGTACCGTTTCCTGCGGTTTTGATGCTGGAATCCTGCGATTATCCCGTCGAAAAATGTGGATGCTTCAGGGGTCCAAATACGCTCGTTCACTTTTCCGGAAAAGTATTAGACCTCGATTCACGAGGGGGCTTCCTACCGTGGCAGGCGAATCGTAAAGCGGCTACCGACGCCCTCGACCGAGGTCACGCCAATGGCGCCGCCATGGCTATCGACAATCCACTTAGCAATGGCAAGCCCCAGGCCCGAGCCCTGCGCGCCGGCATCGCGTGCGTTGTCGGCGCGGTAGAACCGTTCAAACGCGTGAGCTGCGGACTCCTGGTTCATGCCGATACCCTCGTCCTCAACACTTATGTCGATCGCGCCCGTGCCCGTATCGGGAGTTATGGCAAACGTGACGGTCGTTCCCGCGTTCGAATACTTGGCGGCGTTCTGCACGATCACGCGCAGAGTCTGCTTCACAAGCGCCACGTCGACAGGTGCGTCGCAGCGCGGATCGTTGGCAAATGCAGCGTCAAAAGCCAGCCGATACGTGTGCGCGGCGTCGATCATCTGCGATTCCTCGCACACCTCGCCGACCAGTGCGGCCAGGTTGGTATGCGCACGCCGCAGGACCGTGCGCCCGGCATCGCCGCGTGCCAAAAACAGCAGCTGCTCCACGAGCTCCTGCATATGCTCGCTTTCGGCCTTGAGGGATGCGATGGATTCCGCCAGCACGTCCGGGTCGTCTTTGCCCCAGCGGTCGAGCATGTTTACGTAGCCCTGAATCACCGCGATGGGCGTGCGCAGCTCGTGGCTTGCATCGTTGACAAAGCGCATCTGCTGCAGCTTGGCCTCTTGCATCTGGCGCAGCAGCCGGTTGAGCGCGACCTCGATGCTTGCCAGGTCGGCGTCGCCGGTGGTGACGCTCGGCGAGTCGACACTCGCGCGCTCGATGGCCTGCTCCAGTGTTTCCATCTTGCCGCCGGAGAGTTGCATGCGGCCGAGTTCGTCCACGCGCAGGGCCAAGTCGTTGAGCGGTGCCATGGTGCGACGCACGTGCCTTGCGCCGCCGAGCATGTTGAGCACGCTGATGACCTGCCAACCCACAACGACAAGGTAGAGAGGCCATAGCGCGACGAGGTCCTGCGCGAGAGGGAAGGTCTTGGTGGTACGCGCAAGTTCGACGGTATAGGTGAGCGTTGTCAGGTCCCAGTCGCGCGCGGGCTTCAGCGACATGCCGTGAACGGCGGCGCTGGGGATCCATCCTGCGGTAAACGCGCCTTCGGGCAGCGTCTGGTTGTATCCATAGACGAGGATCGCCGCCGCAATCACCATCAGCAGCAGATCGAGCCAGACGTAGCTCATCAGGCGGCGCCATATATAGCTCCAGTTGATGGCGCGGGCGATGGAGGTGACACGCTTGGCCTCGGCGTTACGCACGGCAGACATAGCCCACCCCGCGCACGGTCTGGATGATGCGGGCGCCGCCGGCGTCCTCGATCTTGGCACGCAGGTGCGCGATGTGCACGTCGACGTTGTTGGTGTCGCCCACGTATTCGTAGCCCAGCGCCTCGTGCGCGATGCGCTCGCGTGTGAGCACGGTTTCGGCATGTGCCATAAGCAGGGCGAGAACGTCGAACTCGCGGGCCGTGAGCGCGATGGGCGAGCCGCCGACCGTGACTTCGCGGCGGTCGGGGTCGAGCACGATCGAGCCCACGGTGAGCGCGGCGGGGGAGGGCGCGACGGAAGCCTTGGTCGACTCGCTGACCGGGGGCACCGCAGCGGCGCCGCCGCCCGCGCCGCCCGCCACGACCGCCCCAGCGCCGGCGCCGCCAACGCCCGAAGCCGCCCGCACGGCCTCCGCGCGCTTCAGCGCCACGCGAATCCGTGCGAACAGCTCCTCAATCGCAAACGGCTTGGTCAGGTAATCGTCGGCACCGGCATCGAGCCCGGCCACCTTGTCCATCACGGCATCGCGCGCGGTGACCATAATCACCGGCACATCCTTGTGCTTGCGGACACGCCGCAAGACCTCCATGCCGTTGAGCTGCGGCAACAGCACATCGAGCAGAATCAGATCGTAGTCGTGCTCCAGCGCCAGGTCCACGGCGGTGCGGCCGTCGGCGGCGTGCTCCACCTGGTAGCCCTCGTGCTCCAGCTCGAGCGTCACAAAGCGGGCGATTTTCTCCTCGTCCTCTACGATCAGGATCTGTGTCATGCGTGTCCCCGTCTGCGATTACTTGTCGTCGTTCAGGTTTTGCTTGATGTCGTCCGCGGCGTCGGCGGCGTGATTCATAAGGTTGTTGATGCTGCCGGGCACGTCGCCGTCGCTATCGATGCGGTAGCGCATGCCAAAGAACAGGCCAATCAGCATGAGCCATATCGTGGCGCCCCAGGCAAACAGGGCGACGATGGGGATCAGAATGGGAATGTTGAGGATGATGGCGTCGCGGCGCGTGGCGATAAACTTGGTGTCCAGGCTCAGGCGGAAGAGCTTTTTGAGGTACTCCCACACGCTGTCCATCTTCTTGGAAAAGTCAGTCTTTTCGCTCGACTTCTCGTAGGCTGCCTGCGCGGCGACCATCTCGGCCGAGGGTTCATTGACCGGCTCGGATTCGGTGGCGGCGTGCGCCGATGTGGTCTGGGTCTTGCCTTGCGATTCGAGCCAAATGATGGCATCCAGAACGTTGCCGTCGGCGGCGTCGAGCGCGGCCTTGGCATCGGTGTAGCTCACGTTGCACTTGGTGCGGATGGTTTCAACTTTTTCGAGGTCGTCCATGACCTGTCCTTTCGTTCGATGGGCGCGACGCCGGGCGATCTGCCCGGGCGCGAGCGTTGCGTTCAGCGGTCTGCGTTGCGCGGCGCCGCCCCGCCCTTGGTCGAACTTTATAGTGCAGGTTATAGATTAAGCGATTCTTGAGCCAAGATTAATGTTGGATGAGTTTTTGGGTGGTGTGAGGGAGGAGCGGAATGTGTCTATTGGGTTGCGCGAGGGAGAAACGACTCGCCTTTTGGACTGCTGCCGACGAGGTCTAATACTTTTCCGAGAAGTGAACGAGCTAAATCGGACCCCCCGAAGCATCGACACTTTAGAGGTGCCGTTTCCTGGGGTTTCGGTGCTGGAATCCTGCGATTTTGCCGACGAAAAATGTGGATGCTTCAGGGGTCCTAAAACAGACGTTCACTTCGCGGAAAAGTATTAGACCTCGATAGCGGGGGATGGAGTGCCGGTGCAAAACGGCGTCAAGGGTTGGTCGAGCAGGTGGTTTCTCCATTGATGTCCGCACGGCATGTGACACTTACCCTGCCGCCCTGCTCTGCCGCGGCGGCATGTACCCAAACAACGGCCCTCTAAGGAGTACGATATTGATGAGTGATAACACCAAGCATCTCGCAAAGAAGTGCGTCAAGGACGCGGGGCCGTGCCTCGCGCTGTGCGTGGTCGGCGCAGCGGTCGCGCTGTTGGCTGTTCTGGGACCATTCGACGTGCTCCGAAGTGCCGGTTCTCTGCGCGTTTGCATGGCCCTTGCCGGCGCTATGATGACCGGCGGCGTGCTCGATTTGATTTTTTGGGTGCTTGATCCGTTTGGATGGAAGAACGAGGGGTAAGCCCTAAGGGATGGAAGGGCTGGAACGATTGGCTTAGTGATCGTGCAGAATGTGGGCTAGCTACTTACGGGGAAGCGGTGATCTGATGACGGTCTATGTGACGGGCGATATTCACGGCGGCCTCGACATGCAAAAGCTGCGCGACTGGGATCTTGGGGATAGTCTGACGAGCGAAGACTATCTGCTTGTCGCCGGCGACTTTGGCTTTCCGTGGGATTTCTCTGCCGAGGAGTGCGCCGACATCGCTTGGCTGGAATCGCGTCCCTATACCGTGCTGTTCGTCGACGGCAATCACGAGCGTTTCGATCACTGGGCGGAGCGTCCCATGGAGCTGTGGCACGGTGGGCTAACGCAACGCCTGTCGGATACCTCTCCCATACGGCGCCTGACGCGCGGCGAGGTTTTTGAGCTCGACGGCTCAACGATCTTTACCATGGGCGGCGCCACGAGCGTGGATAAGGAATACCGCATTCCCTATTCCAGCTGGTGGCCACAGGAGCTGCCGGACGAGCGCAACTTTGAGGAGGCGCGGACAAAGCTCGACAGCGTGGGCTGGAAGGTTGACTACGTGGTCACCCACACCTGCTCTACGCGCATGCTTTCGCCCACGCTCTATCCGGGGCCTGGCTGGAATTACCCCGCCGTTGATCGGCTTACGGCATTTTTCGATGAGCTGGAAGACCGCTTGGATTACAAGCGTTGGTACTACGGGCATTTTCATCGGGATGCCAACCCTGCCGAGCGCCATACCGTGCTCTACGACTGCATCGTTCGCTTGGGCGACGAACTCCAGCCCTGGGACGTTGCGTAGGGGTGAGGTATTTGGCTACTCGGCCGTTACAGTGATGTTCTCGCGGTGCGCGCGGATGACATTCCAGCTAAAGTGCTCGACCAATTGCTCGGCAGAGCGCGACGTGGTGTCCGGCGCGATGCCCGTTTGCCCGGCGAGCCATCCCAGCAGCGCCTCGGGCGTGCCAAAGCGTGCGCGTAGCTCGCCCAGGTCCAGATCGCGGTCGCGCTTGGAAAGGCGGCGGCCGTCTGGCGACACGAGCAGCGGAATGTGCGCGTAGTGCGGCGTGGGAAGTCCCAGCAGATGCTGCAGATAGATTTGGCGGGGCGTAGAGCCCAGCAGATCGCATCCGCGCACGACCTCGGTGACGCCCATGGCAGCGTCGTCGACCACCACGGCTAGCTGGTAGGCAAAAACGCCGTCGCTGCGGCGCACCAAAAAGTCGCCGCACTCGGTGGCGAGTGCCTCGCATTGGGCGCCGTACGTACGGTCCACGAATTCGATCACGTCGCCGGCGAGGTCATCGACGGTAGGCACGCGCAGACGCGTGGCCGGGGCGCGCAGAACGCTGCGGCGGGCGATCTCTTCGACAGAAAGGTTTCGACAGGCGCCGCGGTAGATGGGCGTGCCGTCGCTGGCATGCGGCGCGCTCGCGGCGTGGAGCTCGGCACGCGTACAAAAGCAGGGATAGGTGAGGTCGGCGTCATTCAGCCGGCGCAAGGCGCTCTCGTACAGGTCCAGACGATCGTGCTGGTAGTAGGGGCCTTCGTCCCATTCAAGCCCTAGCCAGGCCAGGTCGTCAATCAATTGAGCGGCAAGTTCCGGGCGCTTGCAGCGATCGTCCAGGTCCTCGATGCGCAACACGATGCTGCCGCCCTGGCTGCGGGCCGAAAGCCACGCACACAGGCAACTGAACACGTTGCCCAGGTGCATGCGGCCCGAGGGCGATGGGGCAAAGCGGCCCACGACGGGCGTGAGGGCGGGGGCGAGCTTGCTGTTGGACGCCGTCGACGTGGCCACGGCGTGTGTTGCTATGTTGCATGCGTTGATATCCATGCGGACGAGTATAGCGCGGGGTGAGGTGGGGGGCGTCGTCGATGCTCGCGAGTTGCCGAGGCTGCGTGTTGTGCGCGGCGGGCACCGACTCAACACCTCGATTACCGCCCCAAGCTCAGCCCCTTTAACCCCTCAAACAACAGAAACCCCGGCAGCTCTTCGCAACTGCCGGGGTTTCCGCGGAAAAGGGGGACATGATCCTCGAGCGAACGGCAAAGGGGCAAACCGGTTTCGCTCAACTGCTTTATGCCCCTCGGCTGGCGGCTCAATCAGCGCGTGCCGCGCCCACACAAAGCTGCTACACCTGTGACGGAGCTGTGAAGTGGTATCTATTGCTGGCGCGGGCCATGCCAAGGGTGTCCCTCATGACTAGTCATTTAAGAACGTCCCCAATGAATACCCAATGATTAGCTGCTGGCGGCAGGCATGACTTTCATCCCGTTTGGCGCTCCGGTCGCCTAGATGTTCGTCATGTGTACCCGCAAACGTGGGACAATGGCGCTGTTGGTTTTACAGACAAAGGATGTGCCTATGAACGCCCCCGTTGCCAATGCTTGTCGGCAGCGCTGCCTGCTTGCGCGATTTGCTTCCATTTGCGCACTCGTCGCGTGCGTGCTGCTGCTGTTGCCCGCCGTTGCACGTGCCGACGGGTATTCCATGACCCAAACCTATATCGGTGCCACGGTTGAGGCCGATGGATCGCTGACCGTTGTCGAGGGACGCCAGTTTGATTTCGACGACGACATCAACGGCGTGTATTGGGATATCAATACGGGCACCAACCAGCAGGGTGGTACGGCGGGTGTCGATGTGCTGAGCGTCGAGGAAGATGATGCCGCGTTTAACAGGGTTGACTATGCAAACAAAGGCGACAACGGCGTCTATACGGTTGAGCAGTCCGACGGCGGCGTAAAGATCAAGGTGTTCAGCCCCCACGAGAGCGGCGATAGCGCGATCTATTACGTGAGCTACACCATGACCGGTGCGGTTATGAAATGGTCCGATACCGCCGAGCTCTACTGGAAGTTTGTGGGCGACGGCTGGTCTGCGGACTCCGATGACGTCGAGATGGAAGTTTACTTCGCAAATGCCGCTGCCGGAACGGCGGCCGTCAAGGGCGATAACTTCCGTGCATGGGGCCACGGTCCGCTCACGGGCGACGTGTCGCTCGACGCGGACGAGCCCATGGTCACCTATACCATACCCTGCGTGCATCAGGGCGAATTCGCCGAGGCGCGCATCGCCTTCCCCAGCGATTGGGTGCCGCAGCTCGCCGCCTCGGGCAAGGAACGCATGTCGACAATTCTGAGCGAGGAGAAGGCGTGGGCCGAGGAGGCCAACGCCCGCCGCGCTCACGCCCGCATGATCGCCAATGCACTTGCCGTGGTTAGCGTTGTCGCGGCGGTGGCCTTTACCGGCACAATCGCCGTGCTCAAGTTGCGCAAGCGCAAGCCCAAACCGCTGTTCCAGGACGAATACTTCCGCGACGTGCCCTCGGCCGACCATCCCGCCGTGCTTTCGGCCCTCATGAGCTGGAACGAGGTGCCCGATCAGGCATATATCGCCACGCTCATGAAGCTCACCGACGATCGCGTGATCAAGTTAGAGGAGGCAATCGCGACCAAGGGCAAGAAGGGCCTGCTCCGTCGCGAAAAAGAGGAGCAGACGTATCGTGTGACGGTGAGCGATGCGGGCTGGAAGTCGGTCAAGGGCATTGACCGCATGGTGCTCAAGGTCTTCTTTGCCGGTGCTAAGCCCGACGAGAACGGCGATCGCTCGCGCACGTTTGACGAGCTGCAACACTATGTTAAGCAGCACGCTACGCCCGTGGGCGACAAGCTCAAGGACTATCAGAGCACCGTTAAGGGCAAACTGGCCGATAGCGAGTACGTTGCCTCGGACGGCATTGTCGCAATGGTGTTTTGCCTGGTTCTTGGTACTCTGATCGCCTTTGTTCCCGTGGGATCCATCTTCTTTACCGACGGCGCACAGGCGAACATTGTCGCCGCGGTTATCTCGGTGCCGATTGTGCTGGTGGGTATTGGCGTGGGCCTTACGTTCCGCCGCCTTACGCCGGAGGGCGCCGAGGTGGCGGCTCGCTGCAAGGCGCTCAAGCATTGGCTCGAGGACTTCACGCGTCTAAAGGAAGCCGTCCCCGGCGATCTGGTGCTGTGGAATAAACTTCTGGTGATGGGTGCGGCGCTGGGCGTTTCCAAGGAAGTTCTGCGTCAGCTTGCCGAGGCCGTGCCGCCCGAGGTGCGCGAGGCCGACGGCTTCTACGACAATTACCCCTGCTACTGGTGGTACTACCATCACTACGGAAACCAGTCTCCGCTCGATTCGTTCGATGGCGTGTATCACGAGAGCATCCGTGAGCTGGCTTCGAGTTCCGATAGCTCGAGCGGCGGCGGTGGTGGCTTCTCGGGCGGCGGGGGCGGCGGCGTCGGCGGAGGCGGCGGCGGAACGTTCTAGCGAGCGCAAATCATGGGATGGGTCTTCCCCGGCGGCTGTTGCCGGAAGATCCATCCCATTTTTATGCTCAGAAGCGATGCAGGCTTTCCCAAGGCGAGCTTTCGCGGAAACCGCATCCCGCTATTTAGGCGCAGAGCGGGATGGACTTTCCCGATGGGATGATTTCGGAAAGCGCATCCCACTCTGGGCCTCGATTCTGGGTCACAGTTTCCGCCAGACGTGCCATTCGGAAAGTGCATCCCAGAATATGCGCTCAAACCGGGATGCAGTTTCTCAAGAGGCTCTCTTCCGGAAACCACATCCCGCAATTTAGGCGAATTCTGGGATGCGCTTTCCCTGTGAGTTTTCGAGTGGGGCTGCTTGCTCCACGGACGGCACTTAGGGGCGTTCTTTTTATGCCGGCAGTTTAGGAACTTCCCCGGATGTCGGCACTTGGGGACACTCCCTTGACTACCGGGTTTAGGCTGTCAGGTCGAGTTCGTAGAGGAAGCTTTCGCGCGGCATGTCGTGGCGGCGCTCTTCGCGGTTGGCGCGGTGCGTGGCCGTGCGCTTAAAGCCGTGCAGCTCGTAGAACTTCCACGAGCAGTTGGAGTCGGTATACAGGTGCACTCTCGACGCTCCGCGAGAGGACAGGTGCGAGACCGCGGCATCGAGCAGAACCGAGCCAACGCCCAGGCCGTGGACATCGCGATCCACGGCAAGCAGCGTGACCTCGTTGTCATGCGGCAGCGGGCTGCTCTCGAGCAGGCGGTTGTTGGTCCGGATGGTGGCGCGCACAAACGAGAGATACTCGGCACAGGCATCGGGCTCCAGCTCACGCATCTGCGACAGCAATGCGCGTTCTGTATCCATCCAATGCTCCTTAACGGTGGCGCCGCTGCTTTGCCCCGCACGTGCGAGTGCAATGCCGCGCGCCTGGCCGTCGATTACGGCGACCTGCGAAAACGTCGATGATGAAAGGCAATAGGCGAGGTCGCACGCGGCCTCAAGGCGGTTGTACTCTTCGTTATCCGAATTGTTATGCCAAAGCTGCTGCAAGATCAGCGCGATGGCGTCGAAGTCTTCGGTATCAAACGGTCGGTAGAGAACCCGCGAGACCATAGTGCCTCTTTCTATTGCGGATGCATATCGAGCACAGTTCTACCATGCCATTGGCATCTAATTATGGTGCCCCTGTGTTCCATCAACTCACCGTGCCTAGTGGCGCTCCTGCAACCCCCGCTCGCAAGCTTTTTCTGCACATGCGCCCGTTACGGGGTGCATCGATGCGCTCGATGCGCTACATTGAATCAGTATTTTCAATGCCGCTGCGCGAGCGCTGCAGATCGACGTATCACCGACTCACAGAGCACGGCGGCGTACCAGACAGGAGGACTGCATGGGATCTGATGTGAAGATCGCACGCGCGTTGATCTCGGTTACCGATAAGACGGGCGTCGTCGATTTCGCACGGACGCTGGTTGACGACTTTGGCGTCGAGATCATCTCTACGGGCGGCACGGCTCGTGCCATCGAGGACGCGGGCGTTCCCGTAACCCCCATCGAGGAGTTCACGGGCTATCCCGAGATGATGGACGGCCGCGTCAAGACGCTGCACCCCAAGGTTCATGGTGCGCTGCTGGCTCGCCGCGATTCCGAGCAGCACATGCAGGAGGCAGCTCAGCACGGCATTAAGCTGATCGACCTGGTCGTCGTCAACCTGTACGAGTTCGAGAAGACCGTCGCCAACCCCGAGGTCACCTTCGCGGATGCCATCGAGCACATCGATATCGGTGGCCCCTCCATGCTTCGCTCTGCCGCCAAGAACGCCGCGAGCGTTGCCGTCATCTCCGACCCGGCCGACTATGATGCCGTCCTGGCCGAGATGCGCGAGACCGGTGGCTGCACCACGCTTTCCACCCGTCGTCGCCTGCAGGTGAAGGTCTACCAGACCACCGCCGCCTACGACACGGCTATCTCCCGTTGGCTTGCTGCCCAGGCAAGCGACGTGGCGGACACCTCTGCCAAACTCGAGGTCTCGCTGGAGAAGGTCGACGACCTGCGCTATGGCGAGAATCCTCAGCAGAAGGCTACGGTCTACCGCTTTGCCGATGGCTGCGAGAACTCCGCGAGCTCGCAGTTCCCGCTCGTGGGCTCCGAGCAGATTCAGGGCAAGCCGCTCAGCTACAACAACTATTTGGACGCCGATGCCGCTTGGAACCTGGTTCGCGAGTTCGACGAGCCTGCCTGCGTGATCCTCAAGCATCAGAACCCCTGCGGCTCCGCCGTTGCCGAGGACATCACGGCTGCCTACGACCGCGCCTTTGCCTGCGATCCCAAGAGCGCTTTCGGCGGCATCATCGCCTGCAACCGCGAGGTTCCCTTTGAGCTGGTTGAGCACTTTGCCGATCAGAACAAGCAGTTCGTCGAGGTCATCATCGCCCCGAGCTACACCGCCGAGGCGCTCGAGCGCATGGCCAAGCGCCCCAACCTGCGCGTGCTGGCTACCGGCGGCGTGGACCACGGCGCCAAGGTGGAGCTGCGCTCCATCGACGGCGGCATGCTGGTGCAGGAGGTCGACCACGTGATCGAGGATCCCGCGACCTTTACGTTCCCCACCGACCGCAAGCCCACCGATGCCGAGATGGCCGAGCTTGAGTTTGCCTGGAAGGTCTGCAAGGGCGTCAAGTCCAACGCCATCCTGGTCTCCAAGGGTAAGGCCGGCATTGGCATGGGCCCGGGCCAGCCCAACCGCGTTGACTCCGCACTGCTTGCCTGCGAGCGCGCCGAGGACTTCTGCGAGCGCGAGGGCGTGGAGAAGGGCGGCTTTGCCTGCGCAAGCGACGCGTTCTTCCCGTTCCGCGACAACGTCGACGTGCTTGCTGAGCACGGCGTGACCTGCATCATCCAGCCCGGCGGCTCCAAGCGCGACGACGAGAGCATCCAGGCCTGCAACGAGCATGGCATCGCAATGGTCTTCACGGGCGCCCGCCACTTCCGCCACTAATGATCGTTACGCGGTTTTACCAAACCGCGTAACTGCTCGACGCTGCGCCGGCCCCAAGCACCTCATCTCGCCGCTCAAACCGTCGCTCGCGTACAGAAGTACGCGTCGCTCCTCTTTTGCGGCGACCTGAGGCACTTGGGTCCGGCTCGCTGGCTTATGCTCCACCAGCGGTATTTGCTCGCCCCGAGCTAAAGCTATCTATTGCCGTCCGTGCCGGTTGGTGCGGGCGGCTTTTTTGGGTATAACGGTGCGGTGTATGTTTTTGAGAAAGGTTGGATATGGCCGTTGTGGATGATGCCGAGCTGTTTGGCAATGCCGAGGACCAGCGTGCGTACGAGGACTTTTGCGCCAATCAGGAGGCGGTCGAGAAGTTTACGCTCGACAAGCCCGCGCTTGTCTGCCGTTGGCGCATGTCCAACAAAAAGGTGCCCATGCTCAACCGTCACATTCGTGCGCTGTCCGAGCGCCTGGTGCAGGGCGAGCCGCTCACCCATAATATGCTCAGCTGGGCCAAGCAGCACGTTGAGTGGTCGCTTGCCGAGGGCGATTACACCGCGCGCGACGGCGTGCTCATGCTGGTGATCGACGTTAACGGCAATGCCGCCATGACGGTGGGGGAGTACGAGCCGCTGGCCGATACTTCGGCCAAGGCGCTGCGTGCCCGCTCCGCCGAGGCCCGCTCCGAGGCCGACGAAACCGGCGTGGCGCCCGAGCTGCTCGCCGCCGTCAACAACGGCGAGCTGGTCTTTGTGGCACCGGCGGACGAGTGCCTGTGTGGCACGGCGACGCTTATCGAGCAGCTGGCCCAGACCAAGGGCATCCCGGTCACGCGCGTGGACATTCCCGCGCAGCTCAAGGGCGCGCTGTTCCTGGTGAGTGACGAGCACGGCGTGGTTCCTGCCGCCGAGACGGACGCCGCCGAGTCCGACGCCGCTACGGTTGCCTTCTTTGCCGAAGGCTACGAAAAGCTCCGTGCCCACCGCTAAATGATTTTCCTGGGACGGGGATTTAATAATCATTTGATCCTCGCTCCCGTTGCGAGCGAGGGGCGAGCCAAACGCTTTCGTTCGCGAACAGTTCTGTCACCTTGGTGCCTCGCGAGGCACGCACCTGCGGCTCCGCGGTCATAATGGGGCAAGACAACCAAGAGGGGAGCGGAATCCATGGCGCTGATCTATGTCGTTGAGGACGACGAGCGCATTCGTCGTGAGCTTGTCGACATCCTTGCCCGCGCCGGGTTTGAAATCGAGGCCTGCGAATCGTTTGAGCATGTCTCGCGCGATATCCTTGCCGCCGCGCCCGACCTGGTGTTGCTCGACCTCACGCTTCCCGTCAAGGACGGCCAACATATCTGCCACGAGGTTCGCCGCGAATCCGAGGTTCCTATCATCGTCCTCACGTCGCGCACGACCGAGATCGACGAGGTCATGGCCATGACGCTTGGCGCGGACGACTTTGTTCCCAAGCCTTACAGCGCCCGTGTGCTCGTGGCGCACATCAATGCGTTGCTGCGCCGCACCGCGGCGGCGGGCGATCGCAGCACGCTCGTCCACAAGGGGCTGGAGCTCGACCTCGCCCGCTCCATGGTCACCAATACGGCAACCGGCGACAGTACCGAGCTCACCAAAAACGAGCTGCGTATCCTCTCGCTGCTCTTGGGCCGCGCGGGCAAGATTGTCTCGCGCTCGGCTATCATGCAGGACCTGTGGGACTCCGACGCCTTCGTGGACGACAATACGCTCACCGTCAATATCAACCGCCTGCGCACCACGCTCGAAAAAATCGGCATCAAGGGGTATTTGACGACGCATCGCGGCCAAGGCTATTCGGTCTAGGGGCCGGTTATGTCGTTTGCCAAGTTCTTTAAAGATGCACTGCTTCCCATTGCCGTGTGGACCTGCGGCGTGCTGCTGAGCTGTTTTGTACTGACGGTCGCCGGCGCCCCGGCATCCATCGTGGTCGTGGCGGTCGGTGTGTCCTTTATCTTTGGCATGCTGGGCATCGTGATCGAGTACGTGCGCCGTCGTCGTTTTCTGTGCCAGCTGGAGCGCGCGGCAGAGGAGCTGGGGAGCCCTGCTTGGGTGCAGGAGATGGTGCAATGCCCGACCTATGCCGAGGGCGAGCTCGAATATGAGGTCTTGCGCCGGGTGGGCAAAGCCGCTTGCGACGAGGTGGCGGAAGGCCGGCGCCAGACCGATGACTACCGCGACTATATCGAGAGCTGGGTCCACGAGGCCAAGCTGCCCCTGGCGGCGGCTCATCTGATTTTGGAAAACCTGGACGGCAGCGAAGACGACCTGTCGCGCGTGGATGACCTGGGTCGCGAGCTGGCTCGCGTGGAGCGCTATATCGATCAGGCGCTGTACTATGCGCGCTCGGAAGTCGTAGAGCGCGACTACCTAATTCGCCGCTGGGGTCTCAAGAGCTTGGTGACGGGCGCGATTAAAGCCAACGCGCGCGAGCTCATTGCGGCGCACGTGGCTCCGGTGTGCGAGAACCTCGACTTTGAGGTGTTCACCGACGAGAAATGGCTCGAGTTTATTCTGGGCCAGCTCATTCAGAACAGCATTAAATATGCGCGTGAGGACGGCGCGAAGATTGTGTTTTCGGGTGCGTTGCTGGACGAGGGCCTGGCAAGCGAGCGCATCGAGCTTACCGTCGCGGACAACGGCTGCGGCGTGAGCGCGGCTGACCTGCCGCGCGTGTTCGAGAAGGGCTTTACCGGCGATAACGGCCGCACCACCAAGCGCGCAACGGGCATCGGCCTCTACCTGGTGGCGCGCCTGTGTTCCAAGATGGGCATCGACGTCACCGCGGCATCCGACTCCGGCGAAGGCTTTGTCGTAACATTCGCTTTCTCGACCAACAAGTTTCAATACTTCGAGTAGTCGGGCCGTCTTGTGATACGGATAGCCATGTTCCCGAACGTGAACATGGCTATGAGGCTCTAAAAAAATCACCCAAACAAAACGTGCCGCCCGACCAGGGCGGCACGCCATCTCTCTATTCAGCTAACTCGCTGAAGTACGGTGACGAAGGCGCAAGGCCGGGAGGGGTTATCTAAGCCGACATCCCGCAGCCGCGAAGCGGCGAGGACGTCGGCGTGATAACCCCGCAGGCCTTGCGCCGGCGGGAAGGAACCTACTTCACGACCAGAATGTCGCAGTCGGTGTTGCGCAGCAGGAATGTCGAAATCGAACCCAGGAGCGCATACTTGATCGAGGAAAGGCCACGAGCGCCGCAGAGCACCAGATCGGGCTTGACCACGTCGAGCATCTCGTCCTTGAGCGTCTCGCGAATACGGCCGGCGCGAATCATGACTTCGACCTCGGGAATGTTGGGATTAGCCTTGGCCTCTTCGAGCTGCTTGGCGATGGAGTTCTTAAAGGCCTCCTCCAGGCCGTTGACCAGATCGACCGGATAGGAACCGGCGCTCTCGAGCGCCGTGGAATCGATGACGTGACCGATGATCAGCTTGGCGCCATTGTTTGCGGCGACCTTGATAGCGCGTGTGAGCACAAAATCCTGCTGCTCAGTACCGTCGAGTGAAACAAATACCTTGGTATAGCCCTCGTTCATGGTTTCCTCCTTGGTCTATCGCACGGGCGCGGGGCTCGTGCATCGGACGACGTGTTGGCCGCCGGACACTTTAGCTTGTTGCAGTTATACCCAAGGATTTCGGTTTGACCGCTCGCAATTCTGTGAACGGGCGAGATTTTTGGTAAGGGTGGGCGCGGCCGCGGCCGAACGGTTGATAATGGGACATCGCCCGCAACCGTCCGCAGAACAACTATCGGCGGGTGACAAACGAGGGGGTCCCTTTGGATATCATCGAGCTTCTAAAATCTGCCTTCATGGGCCTGGTCGAGGGCATCACCGAATGGCTGCCCGTTTCGTCGACGGGCCACATGATCTTGGTGGACGAGTTCGTCAAGATGAATGTGAGCGAGACATTCTGGAATATGTTCCTGGTCGTGATTCAGCTTGGCGCCATTTTGGCCGTCTGCGTTCTGTTCTTCTACGACTTAAATCCGTTCTCGCCCAGCAAGGGCAAGGAGGGTCGTCGCGACACCTGGGTGCTGTGGGGCAAGATCGTGCTTGGCTGTATTCCCGCCGCGGCGATCGGTCTGCCGCTCAACGACTGGATGGAGGAGCATTTCTATAACGCTCCTGTCGTGGCGCTGGCGCTCATCGTGTACGGCGTGTTGTTTATCGTGATTGAGAACTGGCGTGCGAGTAAGCGCGAGAATGCCGCTCTTGCCGATTCGTTTGGTTCGCGTGCTGTGGTGGCGGGCGGGCGTCCCGCCGGTGCACACTTCGCGGCGCCTGCGGCGGATATTGCCGAAGACAATGACGATGACGAGGATTTGGATTTTGGATCCATCGCCACGCTCGAGGACCTGAGCTGGAAGACCGCATTGGGTATCGGTTGCTTCCAGGTGCTTTCGCTGATTCCGGGCACATCACGCTCCGGCTCTACCATCATCGGCGGCCTGCTGCTGGGCTGCACGCGCTCGGTGGCGTCCAAGTTCACGTTTTTCCTGGCCATTCCCGTTATGTTTGGCGCGAGCGCGCTCAAGCTGGTCAAGTACTTCGTTAAGGGCGGTACGTTTGGCACCAACGAGATTGCCATTCTGGGCGTGGGCTGCGTCGTGGCCTTTGTGGTTTCGCTTATTGCCATCAAGTGGCTCATGGGCTTCGTTCGCCGTCACGACTTTAAGTGCTTTGGCGTCTACCGCATTATTCTGGGCATCGTGGTGCTCGCGTACTTCTTTGTTCTGGAGCCTATGCTCGGCCTGTAACTTGGTTGACGCTGCGCGGCGGCCAGAGCGCGGCGCACGGAGTCGTGGTGTGATTTGCATCGGTGTCCGCGCGGCTCGGTATACTGGTACGGCTCAAACTATGGCGCCGCCCGCAGGCGCGCCGTCCGTCAGATGAGGAGTCGCCCATGACCCAGCCCTTGCCCTGGGAAAAGAACGCCGCGGTACCCGTGCCGCCCGCGCCGGAACCCGTGCCGCTCGATGCATACACCGCCCCCGCTGCGCCGGAGCCCGAGCTCGTTCCGCTCGACATCTACGACGCTCCCGCGCCGGCACCCAAGCCCGTCAAGCCGCTCGTCGACATCGACAGCCTTAATCCCGCCCAGCGCGAGGCCGTCCTGACCACCGAGGGCCCGTTGCTGGTCCTCGCCGGCGCAGGCTCGGGCAAGACCCGCGTCCTGACCTTCCGCATCGCGCATATGCTCGGCGACCTGGGTGTTAAGCCTTGGCAGGTTCTTGCCATCACGTTTACCAACAAAGCCGCGGCCGAGATGCGCGAGCGTCTGACGGCGCTCATTCCCAGCGGTACCCGCGGCATGTGGGTGTGCACCTTCCACGCCATGTGCGTGCGCATGCTGCGCGAGGACGCCGACCTGCTGGGTTATACCGGTCAGTTCACCATCTACGATGACGATGACTCAAAGCGCATGGTGCGTGACATTATGCAGGCGCTCGGCATCGAGCAAAAGCAGTTCCCCATCAACATGATTCGCAGCAAGATCAGTTCGGCCAAAAACGCCATGATCGGCCCCGAGGACATGCTCAAATCCGCCGATAGCCCCAACGACAAAAAGGCCGCGCAGGTCTACCTGGAGCTGGAGCGCCGCCTGCGCGCCGCCAACGCGATGGACTTCGACGATTTGCTCGTGCGCACACTCGAACTGCTGCGTACCCGCCCCGAGGTGCTCGACAAGTACCAGGAGCGCTTCCGCTACATTAGCGTCGACGAGTATCAGGACACCAACCACGTCCAGTACGAAATCGCCAACCTTCTGGCCGCCAAGTACCAAAACCTCATGGTTGTGGGCGACGATGACCAGTCCATTTACAGCTGGCGTGGCGCCGACATCACCAACATCTTGGACTTTGAGCAGGACTTTAAAAACTGCAAGACCGTTAAGCTCGAGCAGAACTACCGCTCTACGGGCCATATCCTAAACGCCGCCAACGCCGTGGTGCGCCACAACTCGCAGCGCAAGGACAAGCGCCTGTTTACGGCCGAGGGCGATGGCGAGAAGATCCAGGCCTTCCAGGCGAGCGACGAGCGCGACGAGGGCCGCTGGATTGCCGGCGAGATCGAGAAACTGCATGCCAAAGGCACGAGCTACGACGACATCGCCGTGTTTTATCGCACCAACGCCCAGTCGCGTATTCTCGAAGATATGTTTCTGCGCGCGGGCGTGCCCTACAAGATCGTGGGCGGCACTCGATTCTTCGACCGTGCCGAGATTCGCGACGTCATGGCCTACCTCAAGATGATCGTGAACCCGGCCGACGAGATGAGCGTCAAACGCGTCATCAACACACCGCGCCGCGGCATTGGCTCCACCTCAATCCAAAAGATCGAGCAGCTGGCACGCGACAACCGTTGCTCGTTCTTCCAGGCTTGCGAGATCGCGTGCGCCGAAACCGGCATGTTTAGCGCCAAGGTGCGCAACGGCCTGTCGAGCTTTGTCTCACTGGTGCGCGAGGGCCGCCGCATGGACGGCGAGCTCAAGGACGTTGTCGAGATGATCGTCGATAAGACGGGCCTGCTGCAGGCGTTTCGCGCCGAGGGCACCATGGAATCTGAGAGCCGCGCCGAGAACATCCAGGAATTTCTGGGCGTTGCGGCGGAATTTGAGGAGACGCACGAGGATATCGAGGGTACGCTCGAGAGCCTAGAAGAGCTGCGCGCAGCCGGTGTTGCCGATGTGCCTGCCGGCGCCGAGCCCGAGCCCGTCGTGGTGAGCGTGTCTGCGCCCGAACCGGGGCCATCTGTCCCGGCATCCTCGTTTGAGGCGCTCGTCGGCGCCCGTGACGCCGCGGGCTCCAATCCGCTCGATGGCTTGGCCGCTCCGGCGCTGTCTCCGCAGGATGCCCTGGCCGCCGCCATCGCAGGCAACGCGTATGCCGCGCCGACGGAGCTGTCGGCGGGTGCCGTGCATGCCGGCGAGATCGAGCGTACCTACGGTCCGCTCACCTGTAAGGCGCTGCCGGCACTCATGGAGTGGCTGGCCTTGCGCTCCGATTTGGATTCCCTGGCCGGCGAGACGCATGCCATTACCATGATGACCATCCACTCCGCCAAGGGCCTGGAGTTTCCGGCGGTGTTCGTGGCCGGCATGGAGGAGGGTATCTTTCCGCACGTGCACGACTTTGGCGGCAGCGATGATCCGGGCAAGCTCGAGGAGGAGCGTCGCCTGGCCTACGTCGCCATCACGCGTGCCCGCAAACGCCTGTTCTTGACCTATGCGGCCACGCGTCGCACCTACGGTTCGACCTCCGCCAACCCGCGTTCGCGCTTTCTCAACGAGATTCCGTTTGAGGATATCGAGTTTAGCGGTATCGGTTCTGCCGGTTTTGAGGGCACGGGCTGGGAGAAGCGCGGCGACCGTCGCGGCACCTTTGGCTCGGGCACGGGTTCGGATATGTATGGCGGCAAGGTGTTTGGTTCGCATACGCGCTCGACCGGCGGTTCCGGTTCGCGCGGCGGATCGAGCTTCGACGATTTCTTTGGCGGCAGCAGCTACGGGACCGAGCGCCATCGTGGGGTCTCGCCCGACGCCGGTCGCGTTGCCTCGACCTTTGGCTCGGGCGCACCGCGAGCCAAAAAGCCGTCGTCCAAGGTGTCCCCAACAGTGGAGCGCAAGGTCGATCGCGCCAGCGCGTCGCAGGACTTTGCCGCGGGCGATACCGTGAGTCATAAGACCTTTGGCACGGGTACCGTGATCTCGGTCGCTGGAGACATGATCGAGGTCCAATTCGAAAAGACCGGCCAGACCAAAAAGCTGATGAAGGGCTTTGCGCCGATCGTCAAGCTGTCGTAATCCCGGCGGACCTGTGCGGGCGTATGGGGAAACATCGCCTGCTCGGACAGTCCTGCTCGCACGGAGAGCACATTAAGTGCTCTCCGGCTCGTGCGGAACTCGCGATCGACCAAAGCCCCCGGCGCGCCCTCTTCCTTGTGGCGTTTTGGCCTGCAGCTTGCGAACGTCGCTTTGCTCGTTCGCTTTTTGATCTGGAGAGCCGGGTGGGCTGATAGATAGATACGAGTAGGGGCTCTCCCGTACATGGTCGGGAGAGCCCCTTGTTGCGTTTCGGATTGTTTCTTATGACTTTGGGGATTGAGCGTTTTATACGATTCAGTATAATTTTAGATAGATACTAAAATGTAACTGAAATGAAAATGGTGAGTGGACATGCTGCTAAATTGTCTCCCTGAAAGACTCTTCTCTTTAGAGCTCGCCATCGACCCGGAGCCAGTTGAGATACAGATTCCTCGCATGTATCTCGAGCGCTATTCGCTTCGCTTAGCACGGCTCGGCATGTCTGAGCAAGGCCGTTTTATTGTTGCGGAACCAAAAGAACCGCCCAGTGTCATTTCGGCGCGAAATCTCGTCAATGCAGTGCGCAAGATAGATGCTCGCCCGGTGGCAATTTGCTGGAACGCTATGGATTTAGGCTTTATGCGCGCGCTTTCTTCGGAGGGGATCGCATATATCCGAGATGAGCGAAATGCGTTTCTGCCGTTTATCGGAGCCGTTATTTCCGGTGAGGTGCTGGGTGCTTCTCCCGCTGCTCCGCTTTCGCCCCAATCTCAACGAATCGTCCTAAATCTCATCGCGGGACGATGGGTTGACTGCTCCGCCGGCGACCTAGCGCGTCTGTGTGGCAAAAGCGCGGCAAGCGTCAGCGGCTATCTTTCGGAAATCGCCGCTATAGCTCCTGGGTTGATTATGCGGGACGGCAAAAAGCGTATATTGTGCGATGCCGGGTTGTCGACCGAGACGCTGCTGGATGGGTTTGAGGACTATCTTCGCACACCAGTTTTAGAGCGAATCCGGCTCAAGAAGGTTATCGAGAGAACAGAGCTACGTGCCGTTGACGCGCTGCTTTCCGGTATGTCTGCCCTTAGCTATATGTCTGACCTTGCTCATGAAGAATCTGCTCCAACCATTGCTCTCGAAAAGAATCAGCTAGAGGACCTAAAAGAGCACATGGGTGACAGATGGCTGGAGGCCCAGTGGTACGAACCGGCTGCTATCGAGATTGAGGTCTGGTCGTATCCCGTGGACGAGCCGTCCGATGTTAGTTTTGACACGACAGGTTTGCAATGTGTCGACCCGTTCTCCTTATACGTTGCCTGCGCAAAAGAGGATTACAAAGATGACCGTCTGCTCGATGCGGTCGAACAGCTCAGGAGGACGATATGCCAAAAGTGAGGGGGATAGAGCGATTTGCCGACGCCATGAGCAGCTGCAAAGGTGGTTACGTCCTTATTGGTGGAGGGGCCTGCAGCGTTCTATTTGACAGCGAAGGTGATTCATTCAGGGCTACCGAAGACTTGGATGTCGTCGTAATTGCTGATGGGGAAGGCGTTGAATTTGCCACTGCATTGTGGGCATTTATCAAAGCAGCTGGATACGAGATTGGAAAGGTCGGCGATGGAAAGTGCACTTACTATCGGTTCTGCTTGCCCAAAGGATCGAAGCGGGCCCTAGACTATCCCGGTCAAATTGAGCTATTTGCCCGACATCCTGATTTTGTGCTCGAAGATGAAACGAGCGAAGTGGCACCTCTTTCCTTTGACGGGGCCGTATCAAGTCTCTCGGCAATTATCCTCGACGATGGCTACTACGAATTTATTCGCGACAACGCAACGAACGTAGAAGGCATTACGTTGCTCGATGCACTCCATATCATTCCCCTCAAGATGCGTGCGCACATTGATATCAACAGAAGTTATGAAGAGGGACGTCGTTGCAACAACATTGATCGGCGGAAGCACCGTTCGGATGTTGCTCGACTTGCTGACTTATTGTCGCCTTCGGCGCGTTTGGAGCTAACGGGGCAAATGAGGGTTGATGCGGAGGATTTTCTTACGGACTTTGCTTCGTATGTAAATCGGCAGACCAACCGTAAGGAAAGGGCGCGGCTTCAGGACACGTTATCGTTTCTCGAAAAGGTCTACCTATAGGCACCTTGAGTCGTTATGTATAGCGGGGGCTCCTCCGTTGATGAACGGAAGAGCCCCTTGTTGCTTTTTGATTGTCGTTACTAGCCAGAGGCTCGCCGGGATGGGGCGCGGGGTTTGGTCGATCGCGAGTTCCGCACGAGCCGGAGAGCACTTAATGTGCTCTCCGTGCGAGCAGGACTGTCCGAGCAGGCGACCAAAGCCCGCGCCCCATCCCGGCGAGCGCTCGGGGACCGGTAACTTACAGGTGCGAGACGATCAGTTCCATCTGGCCTTCGAGGTCAATGGAGCTGACGGTGCTGGGTGCCAGCAGATGGCTTCCCTTGTGGACGGGGTCGCCGCAGACGGTGCCTTCGCCGTCGATGACCGACAGGCACATGAAGGGCCAGCGCTGCTCCAAGGTCTTGCTGCCGTCGACGCGCACGCGATCGACAGTGTAGCAGGAGTTAGACTCGAGCTCGGTCACGCCGTTCACCTCGGGTGCGGCCACCGTGCCGTCGGTTGGAGCCTGAGCGTCAAAATCGATGCAGTCGAGGCTCTGCTCAATGTGCAGCGGACGCAGTTTGCCGTCGGTGCCGGGACGGTCGTAGTCGTACAGGCGATATGTCACGTCGCTTGACTGCTGCGTCTCCAAAATGAGCGTGCCGGTCTTGATGGCATGCACGGTACCGGAATCAATCTGGAAAAAGTCGCCCTTGTGGATCGGCAGCACGTTGAGCATGTCGTCCCAACGGCCCCCCTCTATCATCTGTGCGGCCTCGGCGCTGTCATGCGCGCGCTGGCCGACGATGATCGTGGCGCCGGGCTCGCAGTCCAGCACATACCAGCACTCGGTTTTGCCCAGGCTGCCGTTCTCGTGCTTGGCGGCGTACTCGTCGTTGGGATGAATCTGGATCGAAAGGTCGTCCTTGGCGTCCAGAATCTTAACGAGCAGCGGGAACTCCTTGCCCTCGCACCTGCCAAAGAGCTCGCGGTGCTCGGCCCACAGCCACGACAGCGTGTGGCCGGCATACGGGCCCTCCGCAATCTGGCAGTCGCCGTTGGGGTGGGCCGAGATGGCCCAACACTCACCGATGGGTCCATCGGGAATGTCGTAGCCAAATACGGTTTCGAGCTGGCGGCCGCCCCAGATCTTCTCGTGGAAGATCGGCGTCAGTTTAATCAAATCGGACATATTCATACCCCATTGTGTTGCGCGGGCGTTGCACAAACAGCTCAAAACGAGCGCCCGCATGACTACAAAAACCTATGCCAACGTTACGTTGTGCAACTCAAAGCGGTCGCCAACGTTGCGCGAGACCGAATACTCAAAGGCCGCGCCGCTGTCCAAAAAGCCAATCTGGTTGAGCTCGAGCAGGGGAGAGCCAGGTTTGGTGTCCAGGCGCTCGGCTTCTTCCTCGGTTGCTGCCACGGCGCGAATGGTACGGTGGAAGCTCGAGATCTTCAGCCCGCATTGCTCGCGGATAAAGCCGTAGACCGATCCGTACAGGTCCTTCTTTTTCAGCCCCGGAATCAGCTCGAGGGGCATGTAGGTGTACTCGATAACAATGGGCTTCTCATCGGCCTGACGCACGCGCACGATGTGATAGGCAAAGTCATCTTCGGCAATTCCCAGCTGGGCTGCGATGTCCGCTGGTGGATTAACAATCGAGAAATCGTAGACCACCGAGGTCACCTTCTCCCCGCGGTGCTCATACGAAAAGCCCTGGGCACGGTCGTTTTTGCCCTGGAAAAACGCTTGGCCGGGAAGTCCCGCCGTGTCCTTAACGTAGGTACCCGATCCACGACGGCTGGTAACAAGACCTTCCTCGGTGATTTGCTCGATAGCTCGTTTGACGGTGATTTTGGAAACGCTATAGAGCTCGCAGAACTCAACGACGGTGGGAAGCTTGTCGCCTGGTTTAAGAGCGCCATCCTCAATACTTCGACGAATATCTGCAGCTATCGCCTCGTATTTGGGAATCATGGGACCTCCTTTCCAACTTTATTGAGTATAAAAGAAAGTATACTCAACACCTAAGTATCCCTATTGAGTCATTGAAAAGTTCGATAGATATATTACTAAAAGTCGCTTTGCGCTAAAAATAAAAGCGCTCTAAATAAATATACATTCGAATAATGTCGTGTTGAGAAATCTAATCGGTCCGAGGACGGGGCCGAACCGATTTAGCACCCAGCGAACCGAATCCTGTATCCTGCATTTCCCCAGATAAAACCTACCAAAACAAACCTGTCCCTTTTTGGTATGTTTTTGCCTTGGGAGCGGTACCATACAGACAATGTTTAAACGAGAAAGGCGGGCCCCTATGGAACCTAAGCAGTACTACATCGGCATCGACGTCGGCGGCACTTCGGTTAAGGAGGGCCTGTTCGATGGGGATGGCAACCTGCTTGCGAAGGTCAGCGTGCCCACGCCTCCCATCGTTGACGCTGCGGGCTTTGCCGCGGTGACCGAGGCTATCGACCAGGTGGTCGCCAAGGCACAGATTCCGCGCGCCTTTGTGGCGGGCATTGGCCTTGCTGTTCCGTGCCCCATTCCGGCAGCGGGCGATGCCAAGGTCAAGGCCAACATTGCCATTAACCTGCCCGAGTTGAAGATCGCCATTCAGGAGCACTGCCCCGATGCGGTCGTTAAGTACGAGAACGATGCCAACGCCGCTGCCATGGGCGAGGCTTGGCTCGGTTCTGCCAAGGACGTGCAGAATGTGGTGATGGTCACCATCGGTACCGGCGTGGGCGGCGGCGTTATCGTCAACGGCGATGTGGTGTCGGGTGTTGTGGGCGCCGGCGGCGAGATTGGCCATATGTGCCTGAATCCGGCTGAGGAGCGCACTTGCGGCTGCGGCGGCCATGGCCACCTGGAGCAGTATTCCAGCGCCACCGGCGTGGTGAGCAACTACCTTGCCGAGTGCAAGAAGGCGGGCGTCGAGCCCATCGAGCTCACCGGCCCCTCCGATTCCAAGGACGTGTTCCAAGCCTGCCGCGAGGGTGATAAGCTCGCGCTGGCCGCGGCCGATACCATGGCCGACTATCTCGGCCGCGCCCTGGCGCTTATTGCCAACGTGGTCGATCCCGAGATGTTCCTGATCGGCGGCGGCGCCTCCGCCTCGGCCGATGTCTACCTCGATAAGGTTCGCGAGTACTTCCAGCGCTACGCGCTTTCCGCCTCGCGCGAGACGCCCATTAAGGTTGCCTCGCTCGGAAACGACGCCGGCATCATCGGTTCTGCCTACGTAGCCCTGCGCGCTGCCGGCAAATAGCTGGTGCAAGGGGGCCAGGTTACTTTGCACCAACATGGTGCAAAAGGGACAGCCTTGGCCCCCATACCTGCCACAAAATATGCCGTGGCCCTTCCGTCCCCAAAGGCCAGCTGCCAGCGTGCTACCATAGCTACGTCTAAGTACACATACCAAGTGGAGGATACCCATGGCAAACGTTCTTGTCTTTGGTCACCAGAACCCCGATAACGACGCCATCATGAGCGCCGTCGTTCTGTCTCAGCTGCTCAACCAGGTTGAGTATGCCGGCAACACCTATGAGGTCTGCGCTCTTGGTCAGCTTCCGGCAGAGTCCGCCAAGCTGCTCGCAGACGCCGGCATTGCCGAGCCCCGCGTGATTGAGTCCGTCGAGGCCGGCCAGCTTGTCGTTCTCACCGACCATAACGAGTCCGCCCAGTCCGTCGCCGGCCTTAAGGACGCCACGGTCTTTGGCGTCGTTGACCATCACCGCATCGGCGACTTTGAGAGCGCCGGCCCGCTGCACTACATCTGCCTGCCCTGGGGTTCCAGCTGCACCATCGTCACTAAGCTCGCCGGCGTGCTCGGCGTTGAGCTTTCCGACGTTCAGGCCAAGCTGCTGCTCTCGGCCATGATGACCGACACGCTCATGCTCAAGAGCCCCACCACCACCGATGTCGACCGCGCCGTCGCCGCCAAGCTCGGCGAGCAGGTGGGCGTCGACCCGGTCAAGTTTGGCATGGAGGTCTTCCTCACCCGTCCGTCCGGCTCCTTCACCGCAGCCGAGATGGTCGGCAACGACATCAAGATGTTCGAGCCCGCCGGCAAGAAGCTGCTCATCGGCCAGTACGAGACCGTCGACAAGAGCCGTGCGCTCGGCATGATCGACGAGATCCGCGAGGCCATGCGCGCCTACGCCGCCGAGAAGGGTGCCGACGGCATCGTCCTGTGCATCACCGACATCATGGAGGAGGGCTCGCAGGTCCTGCTCGAGGGCGAGACCGAGGCCGCTCAGAAGGGCCTGGGCATTGCCGACGAGCACGACGGCGTCTGGATGCCGGGCGTCCTCTCCCGTAAGAAGCAGGTCGCTGCCCCCATCATGGCCGCCTGCTAGGTTTTGTAGCCTGCTACGACCGGACCGCGGACGCCCCGCGCTCCGGTCGTTTTTTGTGCGCGGGACCGCGTCCCCTATTGGACAGGGGCGCCCGTACCGTTGGGCAAATAATGTTCAACCTGTGGTTCCGCTTTTCGGCCACGCCTGCGTGCTTGTCGTGCAGGGTAGGCTAGATGCAAGCGTAATACGTTGGAGCGCGGTGCCGCCACTTGGGCGGGCCGTGCTTTTTTAAGACGGGAGCTTTCCCGTGAAAGGAGCCGCCCATGGCAGCAACTGAGCAGCTGTTCAACGTTCGTGAGCGCAAGCGCTTTGAACGTCATGACATCTGGGAGCGCATCGCCGAGAACGGCACGATTTCCGCCGCCGTCATGGTCATCGCCGCCATCGCCGCCGTTATCTGCGCCAACACCGATGTCTACGAGGCTATCCATCACTTTTTGGAGACCCCGCTGTATGTGGGTCTGGGCAACCTTACGGCTGGCCTCACCGTCGAGCTTTTCGTCAACGACTTTCTCATGGCGATCTTCTTTTTGTTGGTGGGCATTGAGCTTAAGTACGAGATGACGGTCGGCGAGCTCAAGAATCCGCGTCAGGCCATGCTTCCCATGCTGGCAGCCGTGGGCGGCGTCGTCGTTCCCGCCTGCATCTACCTGATCTTTAACCATGCCGGCGCCCGCAACGGTTGGGCCATCCCCATGGCAACCGATATTGCCTTTGCGCTGGGCGTGCTGTCGCTTTTGGGCAATCGCGTGCCCAACGGCGTGCGCGTGTTCTTCTCGACGCTCGCCATCGCCGACGACCTCATCTCCATTGCCGCCATCGCCATTTTCTACGGCCAGAGCCCCAGTCCGTTTTGGCTGGGTGCTGCTGCACTTGTGACCTGCGCACTTGTGTGGCTCAACAAGACTCAGCATTATCGCCTTGCCCCGTACTCGGTGCTTGGTCTGCTGCTGTGGTTTTGCATGTTTAAGAGCGGCGTGCACGCCACGCTTGCCGGTGTCATCCTGGCCTTCACCATCCCGGCCAAGTGCGGTGTTAAGCTCGATAGCCTTACCGATTGGCTAGGCGAGTACCTGCCGTTGCTCGACGACCGTTACGACGACGAGGCGCACATCCTGGGCCAGCACGACTTTACCCTTTCTACCACCAAGGTCGAGCGTGTCATGCACCGTGTGACCCCGCCGCTCATCCGCATGGAGCGCCTGATCTCCACGCCGGTCAACTTTGTGATCCTGCCGATCTTTGCGTTTGTCAACGCGCAGGTTCGCCTTGTGGGCGTGGACATGAGCGTGCTGCTTACCGACCCGGTGACCCTCGGCGTGTACTTTGGCATGCTGCTGGGTAAGCCGATCGGTATCTTTGGCGTGACGTTTGCCCTGGTCAAGCTTAAGGCTTGCGAGCTGCCTCATAACGTTAACTGGCATATGATCGCCGGCGTGGGCATTTTGGGTGGCATCGGCTTTACCATGTCGATCCTCATCAGCGGCCTCGCCTTCCCGACGGCCCAGTTCGAGGTTCTGGCCGCCAAGGCCGCCATTCTTGCCGGCTCTGTTACCGCGGCCGTGCTGGGCATGATCTACATGAGCGTGGTCTGCAAGCACCCTTCGCCCAAGGACGAGTAGGAGCGCGAAAACCGGGACCGGACATGCCCCGGATGCCCTCGTGTGAAAAAATGCCGTTTGTGAGCACTGTCACAAACGGCATTTCATTTATTTGCCATTTTTATTCCACGGTGCCGTAGACGGCGCCCCAGCCGTGGGCGGCAAGGGCCGAGTTAAGCTGGTCGCAAAGCGATTGGCGGTCGTAGTGGCCGGGCGGCAAAAGATTCACGATTTCCATGAGATCGGGCGCCAGGTCCAAGATCTCCGCCTGAACGATTAGATCCAGGCGGTCAATGGCCTTACGGTCATAAAACAAGCCGTCGACCAGACGCTGCAGGTCTCCGAACTCCTCGGCTTGAAAAGAGCCGTATTCCATACTGCCTCCTTGGATGTGCCATGCGGCTATACGGGTCATACGGTGGATATCGTAATTCATTGCGATGGACTTAATCTATCACGGCTTCATACCGTTGCGGCGGTAGCGGTCTATACTTAGACAAACTGCAACGTCCCGCTTTGCGAAAGGTCGCACCCATGCAGACGATCTACCAGAAGATGGAAACCACCGAACTCGATGCCGCCATCGAGGCTCTCAAAGCCGAGGTTGCCGAGGTCAAGGCCAAGGGCCTGGCGCTCGACATGGCGCGCGGCAAGCCGTCGCCCTCCCAGGTGGACATCTCGCGCCCCATGCTCGATATCCTCAATGCCGACGCCGATCTGCACGACGGTAACGTCGACTGCTCCAACTACGGCTGCTTTGAGGGCATCCCCTCGGCACGCAAGCTGGCGGGGGAGTTCCTGGGGTGCCCCGCCGATCAGACGCTCGTACTGGGTTCGTCGAGTCTTTTGATCGAGCACGATATCGCCGGTATGTTCTGGCGCTGCGGCTCGTGCGGCAGCGAGCCTTGGGAGGCTTATGAGGCCGCGCACGACGGTAAGAAGGTCAAGTTCCTGTGCCCGGTTCCCGGCTACGACCGTCATTTTGGCATCACCGCCGACCTGGGTATCGAGAACGTCCCCGTCGCGATGACCGGCAACGGCCCCGACATGGACGAGGTAGAGCGCCTGGTTGCCACCGACGACTCCATCAAGGGCATCTGGTGCGTGCCCAAGTATTCCAACCCCACGGGCATCACCTTTAGCGAGGACACCGTGCGCCGCTTGGTCGAGATGCCCACGGCCGCGCCCGATTTTCGCATCTTTTGGGACAACGCCTACTGCGTGCACGACCTGTACGACGAGACCGACGAGCTCGCCAACATCTTCGATCTTGCCCGCGCGGCGGGTACCGAGGACCGCGTGGTGGCATTCGCCTCGACGTCCAAGATCACCTTCCCGGGCGCGGGCATCGGCTTTATCGGTGCGAGTCCCGCGGTCATCGCGGAGTTCTCCAAGCGCCTGAAGGCCGGTCTTATCAGCGCCGACAAGCTCAACCAGCTACGCCACGTGCGCTTCCTTCCCACCATCGAGGCGGTCAAGGAGCACATGAAAAAGCATGCCGAGTTCTTGCGTCCGCGCTTTGAGGCCGTCGAGCGCAAGCTCACTGAGGGCCTGGGCGATACGGGTTGCGCTACTTGGACGCATCCCCGTGGCGGCTACTTTGTGAGCTTTGATGGCCCCGAGGGCTCGGCCCAAAAGGTCGCCGCGCTTTGCGCCGACCTGGGTGTCAAGCTCACGCCGGCAGGTGCCACCTGGCCTTATGGCAAGGATCCGCGCGACACCAACATCCGCATCGCGCCGAGTTATCCCACGGTCGAGGACCTGGAGGCCGCACTCGACGTGCTGGTGCTGGCCGTCAAGCTCGTCGCTGCCGAGCTTGCTCGTGCCGAGCGCGCCTAACGCGTAGGGCCCCGCAAATCCGCGTCCAGTACCATCCGCACTCTCGATACGCAAAGGAGCGTATACATGGATTTGGGTATTTCCACCAACCCCACGCCGGAGCTCTACACCATCAGGGTGACCGGTGAGATTGATATCTCTAACGCCGACAGCTTGCGTAACGCCATCGACTTGGCGCTCGAGCAGCCCACCGAGGCCGTTGAGCTCGACTTTGCCCAGGTGAGCTATATCGACTCGACAGGTATTGGCGTACTTGTGGGCGCCGCGCACCACGCAGCCGATCACGACAAGCGGTTTGGCTGCGTCAACGTGCAGCCCCCGGTGATGCGCGTGGTTCAGTTGCTGGGTGTCGACCAGGAGATTTCAATTACGGCGGCATAAGCCCTGCCCCAAAAAGGGCGTGCCGTTTGGTATATGTTTGTGATGCGCTCGGATGTTTTGACGTCCGGGCGCTATACTTGACCGAATGAATAGACGAGTTCCGGCCGAATGGCGCGGTGCGGGCTCGACTCACATCGAGCCTTGGAGGTATGTGTGTTTGGTATTGGAGAGGGTGAGCTCGCGATCATCGTGGTCTTCGGCTTTTTGCTGTTTGGCCCGGATAAGCTCCCGCAGATGGGCCGCACGATCGGCCGTGCCATCCGTCAGTTCCGCGAGACGCAGGAAAAGATGACGGCTGTTGTTCAGTCCGAGATTATCGATCCGGTAAGCGAGGCCGCTTCGGCTCCGGTCAAGCCCAAGAAGGCTGCCGTCGATGACGATTCCGATGCGGACGAGGATGCCGTCGAGACGGCCGCGCCCGCAAAGAAGGAGACCTTTGCCGAGCGCCGTGCCCGCCTTGCCGCCGAGAAGGCCGCGAGTGAGGGTGCTGCCGAGGACGAAGGTGCTGCTGGTGAGGCTGAGGGCCCCGAGTCTGCCGCTGCCGCCGTCGAGCCCGAGCCTGCTGCAGAGCCGGAGCCCGAGCCCGAGCCGGCAGAGCCCACGACGGCTGACCTCTACGCCCGTCGTCCCCGCAAGCGCAAGGCCGTCGTCGACCAGCTCGCTCGCGAGCTCGAGGCCGAGGACGACGCCGCTGCCGCCCATGCCCCGAAGGGAGGCGATGAGTAATGCCTATCGGACCTGCGCGCATGCCGCTCTTCGATCATCTGGGTGAGCTCCGTCGCCGCCTGACCATCGTGGTCGTGTCAGTCTTTGCCGCCGCCATCGTGCTGTATTTCGCCACGCCCGTGGTGCTCGACATCCTGGAAGACCCCATCCGCTCCTTTGTGCCGGACGGTAAGTTCTACATCACCACCACGCTCGGCGGCTTTGGTCTGCGCTTTTCGCTGGCTCTCAAGATGGCCGTTGTCATGTGCACGCCTATGATCATTTGGCAGATTCTGGCGTTTTTCCTGCCGGCGCTTCGCCCCAACGAGCGCAAGTGGGTTGTGCCCACGGTGCTCGCCTCGACGGTGCTGTTCTTCCTGGGCGCAATCTTTTGCTACTTCATCATCATCCCTGCGGGCTTTGAGTGGCTCATCGGCGAAACCTCGGCCGTCGCTACGGCGCTGCCCGATCTGGAGAACTACGTCAACATGGAGCTGCTCTTTATGATCGGCTTTGGTGTGGCGTTTGAGCTGCCGCTCATCATCTTCTACCTGTCTGTCTTCCATATCGTGTCCTATGCGGCCTTCCGCGGTGCCTGGCGTTACGTATACGTTGGCCTGCTTGCGGGCTCGGCTGTGATTACGCCCGACGGCTCGCCCGTTACACTGGGTCTCATGTATGGCGCCCTGCTCTCGCTCTACGAGATTTCGCTCGCCATCGCCCGCGTGGTCATTACCGCGCGCGATGGCAAGGAAGGCTTGTTTGTGAGCCGTCTGGATCTGTTCTCGAACGACGACGAGGACGACGACGAGGAGTAAATCCGTATGCACGAGGTTGGCATTGTCAACGGCATACTCGATACAGTGATTCGCGCGGCGCGTGGGGCGGGGGCCTCGCGCGCTGTTTTGGTAACGCTGCGCATTGGGGATATGACCGAAGTTGTGCGTGAGGCGCTCGACTTTGCGTGGGAGACGTTTCGCGACGAGGACATGCTCACGCGCGGCTGCGAGCTTGCCGTGGAGGAAGTCCATCCACAAAGCGAGTGCCTGGACTGCCGCGAGGTCTTTGAGCACGACCGCTTCCATTGCCGCTGTCCTCAGTGTGGCGGCACCAACGTGCGCCTGCTGCACGGCCGCGAGCTCGACATCGCCAGCATCGAGATTGAAACCCCCGACAATTAACCAGCCTGCCATTTGGGGACGGGGTATAAATGGTAGAAGTAAGGAGTGCCGAGTATGGCCGAGAAAACTATTGATATCGCATCGCCGATTCTGTCGCGCAATGAGCGCCTGGCAGATCAGCTGCGTCAGCGATTCAAAGAGACAGGCACCTATGTGATCAATGTGCTGTCGAGTCCCGGCTCTGGTAAGACCACCACGATTCTGGGCACCAACGAGCGCCTGCGCGACAAAGCCGGCCTGCGCTGTGCCGTCATCGAGGGCGATATCGCCTCGGATGTCGACGCCATCACCATGAAGGAAGCCGGCATGCCCGCCATTCAGATCAACACGGGCGGTCTGTGCCACCTCGAGGGCAACATGATCATGGAGGCCGTTGATGCGTTCGACCAGGCAGTGGGCCTTCAAAATATCGATGTTATCTTTATCGAAAACGTGGGCAATCTGGTCTGTCCGGTCGACTTTGACCTGGGCGAGAACCTGTCCATCATGATTCTCTCGGTGCCCGAGGGCGACGACAAGCCCATTAAGTACCCGGGCATCTTCCAGCACGCTGGCGCACAGCTGCTCAACAAGGTCGATGTGGCCCCGGCTTTCGATTTTGACATGGATAGGTATACTAAGACACTCGATGACCTCAATCCGCAGGCGCCGCGGTTTGCCGTGAGCGCACGCAAGGGCGAGGGCATGGATGCCTGGTGCGATTGGCTCATCGGGCAGATCGAACAAACAAGGGCGTAAGTCGGCCGTCGTACGTGCGGGCGCAGCCGCAGACACACGAGATAGGAGCCTCTTTTGAAGCTCATCATCGCCGAGAAAAACGACGCCGCGCGTCAGATTGCCGAGCGTCTTTCCACGGGCAAGCCCAAAAAGGACAAGGTGTACAACACCGCCATCTACCGTTTTGAGTGGAAGGGCGAGGAGTGCGTGACAATCGGCCTTGCCGGTCACATCCTTGCGCCCGATTTTTGCGACAGCGTGCTGTTCGATAAAAAGCTGGGTTGGTATTCGGTCACCGAGGACGGCGAGATGCTGCCGGCCGACATACCCGATGGCCTGGCGCGTCCGCCCTATGACACCAAGCGCAAACCGTTCCTTGCCGACGGTATCTCCATCAAAGGCTGGAAGCTCGAGAGCCTGCCCTACCTTACCTGGGCGCCCGTTATCAAACTGCCGGCCGAGAAAGAACTCATTCGCTCGCTCAAGAACCTTGCCAAGAAGTCCGACAGTGTCATCATCGCCACGGACTTCGATCGCGAGGGCGAGCTGATTGGCTCGGACGCCCTCAACAAGGTGCGCGAGGTTGCGCCCGACTTGCCGGTTGCTCGCGCCCAGTACTCTTCGTTTACCAAGGCCGAGATCACGCAGGCCTTTGATAACCTCGTCTCGCTCGACCAGAACCTGGCCGATGCCGGCGAGAGCCGTCAGCACATCGACCTCATTTGGGGTGCGGTGCTCACGCGTTACCTGACGCTCGCCAAGTTTGGCGGCTTTGGTAACGTGCGCTCTGCCGGCCGCGTGCAGACGCCGACGCTTGCCCTGGTGGTCGAGCGCGAGCGCGAGCGCATGGCGTTTGTGCCCGAGGACTATTGGCAGATTCGCGGTATGGGTGCCGCGCAGGGTGCCGCCGAGGACGACCGCTTTAAGATCGCGCACAAGACGGCGCGTTTTACCGACAAGGATGCTGCCGAGATGGCGTACGGCCATGTCGACGGCGTTGCGACGGCAACCGTTGCCGCGGTGACCAAGCGCTCGCGCAAGCAGCAGCCGCCCACGCCGTTTGCGACCACCTCGCTGCAGGCTGCCGCTGCGGCCGAGGGCATCTCGCCCGCACGCACCATGCGCATCGCCGAGTCCCTTTACATGGCGGGTCTTATCAGCTATCCGCGTGTCGACAACACCGTGTACCCTGCGACGCTCGATCTGGGCGCCGTGGTGAGCGACCTGGCAAAGATCAACCCGGCGCTGGCGCCCGTGTGCAAAAAGGTGCTTGCCGGTCCTATGAAGCCCACGCGCGGCAAGGTCGAGACCACCGACCACCCGCCTATCTATCCCACGGGCGAGGGCGACCCATCCACGCTCGACGGCGGCCAGCGCAAGCTCTACGACCTCATCACCCGTCGCTTCCTGGCGACGCTTATGGGTCCCGCGACCATCGAGAACACCAAGCTCGAGCTCGACGTCAACGGCGAGCCGTTCGTGGCCTCGGGCGACGTGCTCGTGACCCCTGGCTTCCGCGAGGCCTATCCGTACGGCCTTAAGCGCGACGAGCAGATGCCGCCGCTGGAGCAGGGCGATACGGTCGACGTGTTCGACATTAAGCTCGAGGCCAAGCAGACCGAGCCGCCCGCGCGCTACAGCCAGGGCAAGCTCGTGCAGGAGATGGAGAAGCGCGGCCTGGGTACCAAGTCCACGCGCGCGAGCATCATCGAGCGCCTGTACGCCGTGCGCTACCTCAAAAACGATCCCGTGGAGCCGAGTCAGCTGGGTATCGCCATCATCGATGCACTGTCGCAGTTTGCCCCGCGCATCACGAGCCCCGATATGACCAGCGAGCTCGACGGCGACATGACCCGCGTGGAGCGCGGCGAAGATACCGAAGAGCATGTCGTGACGCACTCGCGCGCGCTGCTGGCCGGCGTGCTCGATGAGCTGCTCAAGCATACGCAGGAGCTGGGCGACGCCATCAGCGATGCCGTCACGGCCGATGCGCGCGTGGGCGCCTGCCCCAAGTGCGGCAAGGATCTGGTCATGAAGACGAGCGCCAAGACCCGCGGCAGCTTTATCGGCTGCATGGGCTGGCCCGACTGCGACGTGACCTATCCGGTGCCGAGCGGCGTCAAGGTGAGCCCGCTCGAGGGCGAGGCTGCCGTGTGTCCCGAATGCGGCGCACCGCGCATTAAGTGCCAGCCGTTCCGCCAGAAGGCTTTCGAGATCTGCGTGAACCCCACGTGCCCCACCAATTACGAGCCCGACCTTAAGGTGGGCGAGTGCAAGGTGTGCGCCGAGGCCGGACGCCATGGCGATCTGATTGCGCACAAGAGCGAGAAGAGCGGCAAGCGCTTTATCCGCTGCACCAACTATGACGATTGCGGCGTGAGCTATCCGCTGCCGGCGCGTGGCAAACTCGAGGCGACGGGCGAGACCTGTCCCGAGTGCGGCGCTCCCATCGTGGTGGTCAACACGGCGCGCGGTCCGTGGCGTATCTGCGTCAACATGGACTGCCCGACCAAGGAGAAGAAGCCCGCCCGCGGCCGCAAGACGACGACCAAGGCGAGTACGGCGAAGAAGACCACGGCGAAAAAGACGACTGCCAAGAAGGCTGCCGCGAAAAAGACGACCACAAAGAAGGCGGCCGCCAGCAAGTAGCGGCGCAGCCGAAACATTGCCCAAAACAAAAACGGGCGAGGGTTCCATGATCCTCGCCCGTTTTTTGTTCGGCAG
>NZ_JBNPLJ010000017.1:0-49617 GCF_050313415.1 Collinsella sp. SGI.184
GGGCAGCTAATTTGGGACGGGGCTTTTTTAGCTACCCTTCAGCTGGCAGCGAATCACCCGGGGCCGGAATAAAACTCAACCGATTTGTAGGGTTAGCTAAAATAGCCCCGTCCCAAATTAGCTACCCAATCCATACCTGACGCGGTCGCAACACAGACCTCGTCCAAAATGAGCTATTTTTTGACTTTGACCTTTTGTATGGTGCAGTGTCCAATGCCCGTAAGACGGACGATCTGTTTAATCGAAAAGCCCTCGCTCTTCAAAGTACGAATGCAGGCATCGCGCGCCCCCTTTGGCAAAGCCTTAAGGTGATGAGGCTCGTACGGCTTAAGAAGCGCCTGCGCAAACTCCAGCGCATCTGTGTCGCTCACATGAGCGCCGTCACGGAAGCAATAGCGATTGGGCTCACCCGAGGTGCTGAAGGCAAAAAATCTCTGAGAGTCACCAAGCAACCCGAGAACGCAATCCGTTTTGCAGATACCCGGATATCCCATATACTCGCGAAAGCTGCTCCATCGATACAGCGAAGCGGTCCCAATCCTCGCCTTCGCGGGATTGTCGTGAATGTATCTCACGCAGTTGAGCAGCTGATCATCATCGAGGATCGGCACACTCTTAAATCGATCCTGGAAAACAGGCCCCTTCCTGCCTGTCTTTGAGTTGAAATACATGGCATACGCCGTCGTAATCGAATGCATGCAATCGCTCAGATGAACATGCTCGTCGTCAAGCAGAAGATGAATATGGTTATCCATAAGGCACCACGCGATGACATCCACTTTAAACTTCTGGCATTTCGAAGCAATCAGCCGAATCAGATAGAGCCGATCTTCGTCATCCTCAAATATGAGTTGGTCGGCACATCCCTTTTGGACGACATGGTAAAAACCATATACAGAGATTTCTCGCGCAGTCCGAGTCATACGCATCCCCTCCTCTACAGATGACAATTAAGTTACCCGAGCCAGAGTAGAAAAAAACGTACTGGGAGCTATAAATCGCGATGTTCGGCGAACGGTAGGTAGTAGCTAAAAAAGCCCCGTCCCAAATTAGCTACTTTTGGGCAAAAAGAAAGCCGGGCGGCCGCGGAAAAACGCGACTGCCCGGCGAAATACTTGAGGGTAGCTAAAAAAGCCCCGTCCCAAATGAGCTACTAGAGGAGGTCCAGGGAGAGCTGGGGAGCGTCGCCCCAGAGCTTTTCGAGGCGGTAGAACTCACGCGCCTCGGGAGTGAAGACGTGGACGACAACCGAACCGTAATCCATGAGCATCCAGGTCTTCTGCTCGCGGCCCTCAATGGAAAACGGGTGCTCGCCGCAAGCCTCGGCGACCTTCTCCTCAATCTCGTCGACGATGGAATCAACCTGGCGGTTGTTGGTGCCGGTAGCAAGGACAAAGTAGTCGCACACATCGGAAAGCTCAGTCAGATCGAGCACCTGAACGTCCTCGCCTTTCTTGTCGTAGGCGGCCTGCGCGGCAGCGCGGGCGACATCCTCGGCGGCGACACCGCTGGCGGAGAGCGTCGCGGCAGTGCGGTCGGACGTGGCCACGAAACTCTTGTGCTCCGCACCTTCAAGAATCTGCTCGTCGGTCATGGTCTCATCGGCCATGGAATACCTCTTTCTAGACAGCCCAAGCTAGCGCAGCTGGGCGTAATGGTTGTAAATCGTAATAGCCGTGGGATAAAGATAGCGCCCGGACTGGATCACATAGACCAGACCCTGCGCAAAACAGGAGAAGAACAACTCGTCGAGCGAGGACTTCCCCACCATCTTGCGCAGCGCATGGGCATAATCGCCGTGGCGGTTGGGTTCGATGGCATCGGCCACAAAGACCACCATATCGAGTGGCGTCATGTCGCAAGCGCCCACGGTGTGACGGTCGACAGCCTGAAAGACCGCCGGCGACAGCTCGGGAAAAAGCTGCGGAAGCTCATAGGCGGCAACCGGGCCATGCAAAAGCGGCGTCGCGGCAGACGGAGAGCCGGCAATCTTAATGCCATAATGCAGAGCGCGCGTGACCAGCTCGTCGTCGGAGAGCACTTTGTCCCAGTCATGGATCAGGCCGGCGGCAGCGGCATCAAAGCGGTCGACACCGTATACCTCGGCTAGGTGCAGCGCCGTCTCGGCAACCCCGAGCGAATGCACGTAGCGCTTACGCTTATCCTTCATGCGCACATCGAGCAACTCGTGGATACGCGTCAAGAGCGCGCGCTCGTCGCCCTCAAACTGATCTTCTACCGACAACGTTTCCCCCCGTCAATCAAAATCGTCTTGCCCAAGATCGGCATACAGGCCGCGTTTACGGATATAGCCGAGCACGGACTCGCTCGTAAGATAGCGCACGCTCATGCCGCGGGCAACCCGCTTGCGAATGTTGGTCGAGCTAATCGCCAGCGCCGGAATCTGAATATAGCGCACATCGAAGGGCAGCCCCGATTCCTTAATCCTCGACCGGGCCGTATCGATGTCAAAGCCGGGGCGTGTCGCAGCGATAAAGGTTGCCAGTTCGGCAATCTCGTGAGCATTGTGCCAGGTCACAATATCAATAATCGCATCGGCACCCGTAATAAAGTAAAGCTTCACCTGTGGAGGGTAAAACTCGCGAAGGGCACGCAGCGTATCGGCTGTATAGGTGACACCGGCACGATCGATCTCGAAGCGGCTTGCCAAAAAGGCCGGGTTCGCGGCAGTCGCGAGGACCGTCATGGCATAACGGTCCTCAGCAGGCGTCACCGGTTTGTCGAGCTTAAAGGCAGGAGAGCCGGCCGGCATAAAAAGCACAGCGTCCAAGTCGAGCGACTCGCGAGCCTGCTCGGCAGTCACCAAGTGCCCGTAATGAATCGGGTCAAAGGTGCCGCCCATAATGCCAAGCCGAAACTCGTGCCCATCCTTGATAGGCAGCTCAGGCAATCCGATTCCACCGCGCAGCGACATGGCTTACTCGCCCTCCGGGGTCTCAATAATGTCGACTTCGGTAGCGCCTTCGGAGCCCTCGGCGACATGAGCCACGTCCGCACCCTCGGCCGCTACGTCAATAACCTCAACGCCAGCATCCTCGAGCTCCTCCTCGAACTCCGAGAAGTCCTCGGCGCCCTCAAAGTCAAAGGCGCGCTGGCAAATGCGAACCTCGTCGCCCGCACGGCAGCCGGCCTTCTCGAGCGCGTCGTCAACACCCATGCGGGCAAACTTATGCTGCAGGTAGATGACAGCTTCCTCGTTTTCCCAGTCGGTTTGGATAACCATGCGCTCGATCGCGCGACCAACCACGCGGAAAGCACCCGGCTCTTCCTCAACAATGCGGAAGCGCTTCTCGCGCTGCAGGCGGCGACGCTCCCACTCCTCATCGCGCAAATCGACCGGCTCATCGGAAACCGCAAGCTCCGCGCGGAGCTTAGCCACCTGCTCGCCCACGGCAAGCATCAGCGTGTTGAGGCCGGCACCCGTAACGGCTGAAACGGCAAAAAACATGTGGCCGTCGTCGAGCGCCGCGCGCTTAAGGTCGGCAATCTTGTCGGCCGTGCCCGGCGCATCGCACTTGTTGGCGACGACGATCTGCGGGCGCTCCGAGAGCTCGGCACCATACTGCTCGAGCTCACGGTTAATGATGCGATAGTCCTCAACCGGATCGCGATCCTCAAAACCGCCCGTCATATCGACAACGTGCATAATCAAAGCAGTGCGCTCAATATGGCGCAGGAACTGGTGACCCAAGCCCTTGCCTTCACTCGCACCCTCGATGAGACCGGGGACGTCGGCAACGACGTAAGAATATTCACCGGCACGCACCATGCCCAGATTGGGCACGAGCGTGGTAAACGGGTAGTCGGCGATCTTGGGACGGGCGGCGCTCATACGCGCGATGAGCGAGGACTTGCCCACCGAGGGAAAGCCCACGAGCGCGGCATCGGCCATAAGTTTCATCTCGAGCTCGATCCAGTGCTCCTCGGCAGGCTCACCCAGCTGGGCAAACGCGGGCGCGCGGCGCACCGACGTCACAAAGTGGGTATTGCCCAGACCGCCGGCCCCACCGGGCGCCACGACAACGCGCTCGCCATCGTGCACCAGGTCGGCAATCTCGAACATCGGGGTCTGCGTCTCGGGATCGAGCTCGCGGACCACGGTGCCCATGGGAACTTTCAAAATCAGGTCCTCGCCGCTCTTGCCATTGCGACGGGCGCCCTGGCCGTGCGTGCCGCGCTCGGCACGGAAGTGATGCTTAAAGCGGTAATCGATCAGCGAAGACAGCTGAGCATCGGCCTGGATGACGACATTGCCGCCACGGCCGCCGTCGCCGCCATCGGGGCCGCCCTTGGGAACAAATGCCTCGCGCCTAAACGACATGCATCCGGCTCCGCCGTCGCCGCCGCAAACGTTAATGCGGCTGATATCGGTGAACTGTGACAACAGAATCGCCTCCAACAAAAAAGAGGGAGACCCTTGAATCCTAAAACTCAAGTGCCTCCCACATATGTGCTCTATGAAGGGTGAATTACGCGTTCGCGAGCGGGCGTACGCTGACCCTGTGCTTGATACCCTTGTGGAACTCAACGGTACCGTCGACCAGCGCGAACAGCGTGTCGTCCTTGCCACGGCCAACGTTCGCACCCGGGTGGATGTGCGTGCCATGCTGACGGACGAGAATCGTGCCCGTGGTTACCGTCTGGCCGGCGAAGCGCTTCGTGCCAAGGCGCTGACCGCGGGAGTCACGGCCATTACGGGAGGAACCGAGTCCTTTTTTGTGTGCCATTGTGTATACCTACTCTTTCGTTACGAGTGTAATCTACTCGGCGACGGGAGCCTCGGCAACAGCCTCAGCCTCTGCCTTGACAGCCTTCTTGGCGCGGGAGGTAGCCTGAACCTTCACGATCTTCAGCTTGGTGAGCTGCTGACGGTGACCCTTCAGACGACGATAGCGCTTACGCTTGTGGAACTTGAAGACCAGCTGCTTCTCGCCCTTGAACTGCTCAACGATCTGAGCGGTAACCTTGGCCTTGGCCAGCTTGTCGGGATCGGTGACGATCTTCTTACCATCGTTGAGGAAGATGACCGGCAGGGTGACCTTGTCGCCCTCATTGCCCTCGATCTTCTCGACGGTGATGACATCGTCGGTGGCGACCTTGTACTGCTTGCCGCCCGTGTTAACGATTGCGTACATGTTTACTTGCCCTTCATGCATCAGTTAGTGCAACAGCCGAATATAGTAGCAGGCGATAATACCCCCGTCAACGAGTATGTGGAGCAAATCCACAAGTTCGCACAGGTATGGGGCTGACGAGTCGGCCCTCGTCGTCTTCGCATGCTTGATTCTGACGCTCGACATCGTAGGAGCAGATGGTCACGAGGTCTTGCATACCGGTGGAAACAATAGGTGCATCGACGCCCGGGGTCAAGCCCTGCAACAAAACATCAGCAGCAGAAAGCAAAATTTCCGGACGCATGGAGCCCTCGTTGTCGGCATGGGTGTCGAGTATGAGCACCAGATGGTCCGGGCGCTCCCCCGCCTTAAGCTCGTAGCCCACGAGCGTATGGTCCAAGTCCAGGCGCTTGCTCTTTTTGCCGCGCGCATAGTCGATGCCGTGGCCCGCACGCAACGTGTCGATTGCGCGACGCACCTCGTCGAAAGCGACCGGCGCCTCAGGGTCCAGATGCAGGTCGATACGGTACGACAGGCGCGTGAGCTGGGCCGTGAGCGCCGGCGTGCGCACGTCGATGTAGGCGGCCTCGATGGGCGCCAAATCGGCCGGAGATGCCGCGGCCAGGCGCCCAAAGGCCTCGTCGAGCGCGACGAACTCGGTCATAAACAGGTCATACCATTCGCAGGTCGACGACGTGCCCACGGGCAGCGCCGACGAAAAGCCCACGCGCATGTGCGGAGAGAAGCCCTGCGTCACGGCATAAGGCAGACCCGCGCGACGCACGATACGCTCAATGGTATGGATTAGTTCCAAATGGCCCAGGTACTTAAGGCGGTCGCGCTTGCCGTAGCGAACGCGAAGCCTAAAGAGCGTGGGGTTGTCGGTCAAGCGCTCACTCATGCGCGATCACCCACCAATACGTTCTTGGCGTGGAGCGTGGGGCAGATTCCGCAGCCGGTGCACGACGTGCGGGTGCAGTCGGGCGTCGTGACGCCCTCCAGCGAGCGGCGGTATTCGCGCTCGAGGAAGCCGCGCGAGCAACCGGGACTCACGTGCTCCCAGGGCAGGTGCCAGTCCAGCTCATAGGGCAGGTGCACGAGCTCGTTGAGGTCGATGCCGTTTTTGGCCGCGGCCTCTTTCCAGTTATCGAGCGAGAAATGCTCCACCCAGGCGTCAAAACGCGAACCGGCACGCCAGGCATCGATGATGACAGGCGTCATGTCGCGGCCTGCACGAGACAGCGCCGCCTCGATAAGCGAGGTCTCGGCATCGTGGTAGTGCACGCGGACCGCACGGTTGCGAACGCTCGTAATGAGGAGCTTCTGGCGGCGTTTGACGTCGTCGTAATCGAGCTGCGGGCACCATTGGAAAGGCGTGGCGGCCTTGGGAATAAACACCGACACCGAGATGGACACCGAGATGGAGCCGCGGCGCGCCTTGGGTACCACGGAGCGGCCGAGCTCCAGCACGTGATCGGCCAGGTTGGCGATGGCCACGATATCCTCATCGCGCTCACCGGGAAGACCCATCATAAAGTAGAGCTTCATGCGGTTCCAGCCGGCCTCGAAGGCCGCCTTGGCCGCGCGGTCCACGTCCTCCTCGGTCACATTCTTGTTGATGATGTCGCGCATGCGCTGGCTACCGGCCTCGGGGGCAAACGTCAGGCCGCCCTTCTTTTCTCCGGCGACCGACTCGGCCATATCCACGCCAAACGAATCCAGGCGCTGCGAGGGAATGGACACGCGAATGCCCGTATCTTCCAGGCGGCGGTTAAGGCGACCGAGCACATCGCGGATGCAGGAGTGGTCGGTGGTCGAAAGCGACGTGAGCGACACCTCGTCATAGCCGGTCTTTTCCAGGCCCTGGATCACCGAGGACACAATCTGGTCGGCCGAGCGCTCGCGCACCGGGCGATACGTCATGCCGGCCTGGCAAAAACGGCAACCGCGAGCGCAGCCGCGCAGGATCTCGATAGACAGGCGATCGTGAACGAGCTGCGCATAGGGCACGCACGACTGCGACAATGGATTGGTAGCGCCAAAGTCCTCGACGACGCGCTTGTAGACCACCGGCGGGACGTCTTTGCCCTCACGCGGCACGGTATAGCCGTGCGGTGAGCAGGGTTCGTCATAGCGCACCTCGTACAGCGACGGCACGTAGGTACCGGAGACGGTCGCGAGCCGCTCGACAATCTGGGCGCGCGGGACGCCCTCGTCACGCAGGCGGCGATGCAACTGGCAGATCTCGAGCAGCGACTCCTCACCCTCGCCAATCAGGATGGCATCGAAGAAGGCCGCATACGGCTCGGGGTTATAAACCGAAGGTCCGCCGGCGACGACGATGGGATCGTCCTCGGTGCGGTCAGCAGCCAGCAGCGGAATGCCGGCGAGGTCGAGCGCCTCGAGAAAGTTTGTCACGGCCATCTCGTGCGGCACATGCATACCGACGATATCAAACGAGGCCACGGGCGCTGCGCCCTCGAGCGACAGCAGCGGGATACCGGCCTCGCGCATGGCATCGCCCATATCGGGCCACGGCACATAACCGCGCTCGCAGGAGATGCCCTCGGCCTGGTTAAGGATGTTGTACAGGATGGCGATACCCTGGTTGGGCAGGCCGACCTCGTACACGTCCGGGTAAATCATGCAGCAACGATAGTCGGCATCGGCCTTGGAGAGCGTACCCCACTCGTGGTCGATATAGCGACTCGGCTTTTCGACCTTCGCGAGCAGCGGCTCGATCAAATGAAAACAGTCTTGGTATGGAACGCGCAAAAGAAACCCCTAAGCAGCGAGATCGGATGCATCCTCAAAAGGATTCATGGGACGGGTAGCGCCGGCAACCGTGGTCACCAGGTCGCGGACGCGCGAGAACGTGGCGGCAACCACCTCGTTGGCACGGCTGTAGTCGATATCGCGCTCGTAGAGAGACACGAGCGCACGACCCATGCCATAGGTGCCCGCGGCAGCGGAGAGTGCCTTGACGGCAAAGCCGATATGCGGCGTCTGCTTCACCAGGGCACGAGTGACAGCGCGCATTACCAAGCCGCCGGCAAGCACGCCCGCGACCTCGTAGCCGCGCTCGGGCTTAATGCCGCGTCCAAAGATGGCCGCAAGCTCAAAGAGCATGCCAACCTGCGCCAGCGCCATAACGGGATAATCGGCCCCCGGCAAAAACACCAGGGCGCCCGTCGCCATATTGGTAAGCGCGCACGAGGTGATGATGCGGTTGGCGGCGGCAATGCGCATAAAGGCAAAGTTCGCCGCAAAGGCCGTCTCCTTTTCCGTACGGTCCAGGATCCAGCGGGCGAGTGTCTCGAGCAGATACGTCTTATCGGTGGCCGCCACCACGCCGAGCATGGGCGTGGACTCCTGGATAAAAGGCACCTCGACAGCGGACTCGGCCAGCACGCACACGGGCGCGCCGGCAATGACGAGCTCCTGTACAGCACTCTCAAGGCGCTCAGATCCGCACGAAAGCACCAGCACCACGTCGGTATCGGTCTTGGGGACGATACGCTCCTCCCCCAGACGCTCAACGCGGACAATGCCCGAGGTCGTCTGCGGCACAAAGGCATCGCGCACCGTCTCGACCAAAAAACGCGAGGCAGTCGAATCCAGGTAGACCGAAACGCGCACCGGCGTATCGGAATCCCTCTTGGTGGTCGCGCCCATTTTAAAAGCGCGGGTCAGCTTTTCCACGGGAATCTTCATGGCAAATCCCTCCAGCGGTTACGCGGCGCCCGAACGATGCCGCCATATGGATTGTACGATACCCACCGTCAACAACTGGATCATCATCGAGGACGAACCAAAGCTAATGAACGGCAGCGGAATACCGGTAATCGGCATCATGCCAATGCACATGCCGATGTTCTCGAACGTCTGAAATGCCCACATGCCGACAATACCCACGCATGACAAGCGTAGAAACAGAGACTCGCACTTAAAGGCGACGCGAATCGTCGAGAAGATGAGCAGTACGTACAGGCACAGCAACAAAAAGGAACCGCAGAAGCCGAACGTCTCTGACAAAAAGGCAAAGACGAAGTCGGTATGGAACTCGGGCAGAAAGCCGCCGGCCGACTGCGTCGCATGCCCCAGGCCCTTACCAAAGAAACCGCCCGAGCCGACCGCGATCAACGACTGCTGCAGGTTGTACGCATCGTCCGAATCGGCGTTGTCGGGGTCGATAAAGACCGTCAGACGATTCATCTGGTACTGCTTAATGAGCACATCATGACCGAGCAGCGAATCGAAGACCGAATCGAGCGCCAGGACGAGCGCCACCAAACCCACGAGCAGAGCCAAAGTCGACAGCACCCATTCGCGGCGCGCACCGCTCATGCAGATGACGATGGCGCCCGACACCAGCACGACCAGACCCGAGCCCAAATCGCCCATGGCGACGACGGCCAAAAACGGAACGGACAGCATGCCGCAGAGCTTAATGTAGTCGCGAGCGGTATCGATGCGCCCGTTGTACTGCGAGCCAAGCGTGGCCATAAAGAAGATGGTGATGAGCTTGGCAAGCTCAACGGGCTGGAATGTTAAACCGATACCGGGAATCTTGATCCAACCCGTCATTCCCAAGCCGCCCGTGTAGGACAGGCCCGGAATCTTAGGCGAGAAGATCACGATGAGGTCGATGACGAGCAGGGCCGTCGAAAAATTGGAAATGCCGCGCAGGTCGGTGCGCCAGACGAGCACCGCCAGCACCGCGCCAATACCGATACCCAGCAGGTGACGCGAGAACGAGGCGTCGGCTTTAAACTGCGAGGCGGACCAGATAATAATGGCGCCATAGGTGACGAGCGCCACAGTCGCCAACAGCACGCCGACGTGCACCTTTTGGCGAAACGTTCCGCGCGATGCGGAAATCTGCTTGTTGACGCGGTCCAGGCTGCTGCGAGAGCCGGTTTTGGTTGAGCGGAACAGGTCCGCCGGCGAAAAGTCCATCGCAACCTCCTATCGAACCGAGGAATCGCCCGTGGCCGTCGACGTGTCGGGCTCGTCATAAATCGCACCGAGGACATCGCGCACAACGTGCAGCGCGGTATCGGAGCCGCCACCGCCCTGTTCCAAGACAGTGGCAATCACGTACTTGGGGTCATCGGCCGGCGCGTAGGCGCAAAACCACGCGTAATCATCCTCGCCGCTCTTCTCGCCCGTGCCGGACTTGCCGAAGACCGTAGGAGTCAGGGAGTTAAAGTGCGCGGCGGTCGAAGTCGACGCCGAGTAAATCACATCGTGCATGCCGTTGCGGACCAGCGCAAGATCGGCATCGTTGTTAATTTGGGCCTCAAGGCGCTTCTTTTTGCCCTTGCCGTTGTACTTGTAGGCATCGCCGTCGCCATCACGCGAGACAGCAGACAAGAACACATGCGGCACATACTGTTTGCCGCCGTTGGCAATACCCATGTAGGCGCAGGCCATCTGCAGCGGTGTCACCAGAATGTCGCCCTGACCGATGGCGATGTTGGTCATATCGCCGGCATTCCACTTGCGGTCCTCGGCCGAGGCGTCGGTAAAGTACGACTCTTTCCACTCGGCATCGGGAATGCGGCCCGCACCCTCACTCGGCAGGTCGATGCCGCAGGTCTTGCCCAGGCCCCAACGGCGAAAGACCTCTTGCAGGCCTTCGGGATGCTGGTCGTTGTAGAAAAAGGCCTTGCCCATATCGTAGAACACGGGGTCGCAGGAGTTAGCGATACCGGACTGCAGCGTCATCGTGCCGTGGCCGGAGTGCAGCCAGCAGTACTTTCCCCAAGATTTGCCCAAGCCGGTCCAATATCCCGTGCAGTTGGTCGTTTGACTCGAAGTGTACGTGCCAAATTCGAGGCCAGCCAACGCCGAGAGGGGTTTGATGGTCGAGGCAGACATGTACTGGCCGCTAATGGCGCGGTTGAGCAGCGGATGCGAGCCCTCGTCATCGTTAAGCTCGGTCCACACGTCATTGGAAACGCCGCCGATAAAGACAGAAGGATCAAACTTGGGTTCGCTTGCCATGCCCAAGATCTCGCCGTTGTTGGGGTCAAGGCACACCACGGCTCCGTTGCCGGCATTGCTATGGCCCGTAGTCTTGGCAAGCTCAATGGCATTCGCCAGAGCCGTCTCGCAGGCCTGTTGAATCTTAAGATCGAGCGTAAGCTTAATGTCAGAACCGGCCTTGGCGGGAACGGCGCCGGCTTGACCGGTAACGTTACCCGAGGCGTCAACTTTCACGGTCTGCTCACCGCGAATGCCCTGCAGCAGATTTTCGTAGTAAATCTCTACGCCCGCCTGACCCACAATATCGCCCGATTGATACGAGATCTGGCCAGCCGCGCTTTCGTTGCCGTCCGACGACTTCTTGTTCTGCGCCTCGAGCTGCTCGGAGGTAATGGTGCCGGTATAGCCCAAAATATGGCAGGCGGTCTCGCCATACGGGTACTGGCGCTCGGTGCGCTCGGCGATCTTCACGCCGGGAAACTCACCGGCGTGCTCCTGAATGTAGGCGACGGTAGAGCGGCGCACGTCAGTCGCGATCGTATGCAGGCTCTGCGCGCCCTCGGAATTGTCCTGGATGTTGCGCAGCACCGCGACATACGGCATGCCGAGCACGTTGGCAAGATGACGCACCAGCACCTTGTCGTCGGCAAGATCGCGATAGGCGACGACGGCGAGCGAGGGGCGGTTTTGCACCAGCGCGACGCCGTTGCGGTCCAAGATGCGGCCACGCACGGCAGGCGTGGTAACGGTTCGGGTCTGATTGCTCTTGGCCTGCTTGTCGTAGTAGTCCGACGAGACCATCTGCATGCCCCACAGCTTAACGGCAAGCGCGGCAAACATGGCACCCACGCCCGTGGTGAGGATAGAGAAGCGGCCCTTGAAGGCCGTGGCGGCCGTATTGCCCTCGCCCTCGGTGGCGCGCGGTGCCGTTCCGTGCTGTGTGTCGTAGGTAAAGCGGGAGTCGCCGCGGCGCATGATGACCAGCGCGACCACAATGGCCACGACCAGCGCGATACCGGCGACAACAACCGTCAACTGGGAAGACATCTATAGGCCTCCCCTATTTGAGCTTACGGGTCTTGGGCTTAAAGCGCATACCCGTCTGACGCCCACCGCGCGCGGAGAACCCATAGCCAGACTGCGGAGCGGCACCGGACATCAAAAACGGAATGGCAATCAAGCCCGTCAGGATCGAGGACGGCAGAGCGTGCCCAAAGATGGCCACCACAAAGCTCGTCTCCAGACCCATAAACAGCAAGATGATGCTGTAGACCACGTTGATGGCAAGCGCAAAGGCGCCCACGGTAATGCCGCGCGCGCTCGGCGAGCCGCCCGTCTGACCAGCCGCGCTGTGCACCAAAGCAAAACTGCCCACGGTCAGCAGCAGTGACATAACGCCCACCGGCACGGCGGCGGAAAGGTCGTAAAACAGACCGCTGCAAAAGCCGCACACGACGGCACGCATAGGGTCGCCCGAAAACACGCTCAGGCACACCAAGATGATCATAAAGTTGACGCGACCGCCCGCGATGGAGATTTGCGGTGCCAGTCCCGCCTGCAGCAGCACGCAGACGATAGCGGCGATTGCAAAGGCACGGGAGCCAGTCCCCTGCTCGTGTAGATCCATGGACATGCCTCCCTATTCGCTCGATCCAGAATCGGACGCTTCGGCCGTGCCGGAATCATCATCCGATTTCTCGTCCTTAGACTGAGTCGCAGCATCGCGCGACGAGCCCTGCGGGGCACTATTGGCCGAGCTCACATCATCATCCGAAGCCGACTGCTCGTCGGTGAGCGAGGTGATGACGAGCACTTCCTCGTTATTTTCGGCCGTGGTCTGCGCACGTACCACAATGGTGTAGTACACGTCGTTAGCCGACTTCTCGACCGAAGACACGGTGCCGAGCGGCAGTCCCTTGGGGAACACGCCACCGATGCCCGAGGTCACGATGATATCGCCCACCTTAACATCGGAGTCGACGCTCACGTACTCAAGACGCAGCGTGCCATCGGGCTGACCCTGTAGCATGCCTTGTGCGCGCGTGTCCTGCACCATGGCGGACACACCAGAGTTCTCGTCGCCAATCAGGCGCACGGTCGATGTCTTGGCCGAAACCTCGATAATCTGGCCGATGACGCCGGCCGAGCTCGTCACGGGCATGTTGATGGTAAGCCCGTCGGCAGAACCCTTATCGATGGTGACGGTCGACGTCCAGGCGTCACCCGAGGCTCCGACAATACGAGCCGCAGTGGACTTGAGGTTATAGGTCGACTGCAGGCCCACCAGACCCTCAAGGCGCTCAGCGGTCTTTTGGGCCTCGGAAAGCTCCGCGACCTTGGAAGTGAGAACCTCGTTTTGCTTCTTAAGGTCGTCGAGCGACTCCTGCGAAGCGGTGAGGTTGGAGAAAACGTTGCCGATGGCATTGAATGGCGCCGCCACCGCCGAGCCAACAAAACGCACCGGAGAGGTGATTGTCGTGACGCCCGAACGCACGGCATGTATCGGCCCGGCCTCGCCCTCTCGAATGTAAAACGTGAGCAGCAACACAGAAATCAGGCTGAAAACAATCAACGGGCGCATACCCGTTGATTGTCGTTTGGTATTCAGATTTGAAGAGAAACCCGAAGATCGTGCCAAATGGAATCCACCTTTTGGAAATTAAGCATTGGTCTGGACGAAACCGCCATCAAACGCGTTGGCCTCGAGCACGCGAGCGCAACCGTTTACGACGTTGTCGAGCGCCGTGGGGCTCACGTTGACCGAAACGCCCGTCTCGTCGCGCAGGCGCACGTCGAGGCCGCGCAGCAGCGCTCCGCCGCCGGTCAACAGAATGCCGTAGTACATAAGATCCGAGGCAAGATCGGGCGGCGTGGCGTCGAGTGCGTCCTTAACGGCCTTGGCCATCTCGTCGAGCGGCTTATTGAGCGCACGACGAATCTCCTCGCTCTCGATGCGCACGGTCTTGGGCAGGCCCGTGATCACGTCGCGGCCATTGACCTCGACGTCGAGCTCGTCCTTGAGCGGCACGGCAGAGCCGACCTTAATCTTAATGTCCTCGGCCGTACGCTCGCCGATGGCCAAATTGTAGGCATCGCGAACATGCGTGAGGATAGCCTGATCGAACTCGTCGCCGGCAATGCGGATGGACTGCGACACGACGATACCGCCCATGGCGATAACGGCGACCTCGGTGGTGCCGCCGCCGATGTCAATGACCATGGAGCCGGTCGGCTCCTCGACAGGCAAGTCAGCACCGATAGCCGCGGCCATAGGCTCCTCGATCAGATAGGCCTGGCGAGCGCCAGCCTGAATCGTAGCCTCGAACACGGCGCGCTTCTCGACCGACGTGACACCGGAGGGAACGCATACGACGACGCGCGGACGAGGGGTCCACGGATAGCGCTTCTCGGAAGCCTTATCAATGAAGTAGCGAAGCATGGCCTCGGTGACATCGAAGTCGGCGATAACGCCATCCTTGAGAGGACGCACGGCCACAATGTTGCCGGGCGTACGGCCAAGCATACGCTTGGCCTCGATACCGACTGCAAGAATGCGCTCATCGTTTTTGTCGATGGCGACGACGGAAGGCTCGCGAATGACGATGCCCTTGCCGCGCACAGAGACAAGCGTATTGGCGGTGCCGAGGTCGATGGCTAGATCGCCCGCATAGCTACCGAAGAACATGTCCATCAAAGAAAACAACGCAACTCCTGATGTGTTGGATGATTGCTGGAAAACTACTAGCCCATCATACTAGCGCAAGCCCGGCACCTCACTTGCGGTGAAGCACCGGGCAGCGCCAAATCTCATAAGGTCACTACTGGTTGTCAGCGGCCGAGAAATCGATGTCGAGCGAAGATACCGCCCAGCCGATATGGTTATCGGAGCGCACGAATTTGACGGTATATTCCTGCTCGCCGCCCTTGGACAGCGAAGCCTTCACCTTCGCGGTGGTCTCGGTCATGGACTGATCCATGCCCTCGATGGAGACGGTGGCGCCCTGCGGGATCGAGGAGATAATCATCGCCTTGGCGTCCTCGGACAGGCTGGAGGCCAGGCAGGACTCGGCCTTAGCGGTATCACCGTCGCCGGCAGCCTGGAACAGATCGGTGATGACGGACTCCTGCGAGGGGATACCCATGCCGCGCGTGTAGGCAAAGCCCAAACCGCCCGCGGCAAGAACAATCAGCAGAAGCAAAACCAAGAAGACCTTGAGGCCCGTATGGCGATGGCGACGACGGACCTTGGCCTGCTTGCGGTCCTGACGATCCTGCTGGACCATCTCGGACTCGGACAGCGTAAAGAAGCCCGTGTCGGACGGATCGGGCATAAACTGGCCAGTGGCACCCGTGGGATCGAGCGAATCGACAGCAGTCGTATCCATGGCGGGCGCCGGGGCCGTGGCCATGGCGGTCTGGGCCGAAAGCGCGGCAAGTGAATCGTGCACGCGGGCAAGCTCATCGGCCTGCTCGGGTGTGAGCTGATAGATGCCGTCGGCGGTGGCGGCATTAAAGGCATCGAGCGCCTCGGAAGGACGACCCGCGGCAGAAAGCGCCTCGCCCATACCCGCGTTAAGCGCACGCGTGTCATCGCGCGGACCGGCAAAGTCGATAGCGGTGCGGTAGGTCTCCACGGCGTCCGCCGGTCGGCCAAGTTTGATGAAGCAGCGGCCGAGCTCGCCAAGGGCGGCCGCGGGGGCTGGATTGGCGCCATCGATGGCGGCCTGGCGGAAGGCAGTGCCTGCATTGGCGAAATCGCCCGACTGGAACAGCGCGTTGCCAAGACCCAGATAGGCCTTAAACGGCGTGGCATAGGAAGCATCCTGCGTTGCGGCGGAGAACGCCTGGGCTGCGGTCACATAGTCACCCACGGCAGCGAGCGCCTTGCCGCGGTTGGTGAGCAGCGCGCCGCGCTTTCCATAGGTGCCGTCGTTGAGGGCAGCCGCGTACGCCTCGGCAGCCTCGGCATACATACCCAGGTGCATCAGAGCGTTGCCACGCAGATGGTCGGCCTCGCCCATGATCTCGCTGGGGGTCTTTGCCGCACCGAGCATCTGAGCGGCTGCAGAAAAGTCGCCCGCACGATAAGCGGCTCGACCCTGTTGAATCAGCTGGCTATTCAAGGAAGTCCCCTTTTACTCGTGAACGATCTCGACATGGACGATCTCGTCGCCGGCACGCAGCTGCGAAATCACGTCGAGGCCCTCGACCGTGGTGCCAAAGACGGTGTAACCGGAATCCAGATTGTGCTGGGCTCCCAGGCAGAAGTAGAACTGGGAGCCCGCGGAATCGGGATCCATGGAACGCGCCATGGCAAGCGCACCGTCCACATGGCTGTTGCGCGGGTTGGTGGCAAACTCTCCCTTGATGCAGTAGCCGGGGCCACCGGTGCCGGGCATACCGTCGGGGCCCTCAAGGCCGGCGGCGACGTCAGCGCCGGACATATCGCGGGTATTGGGGTCGCCGCCCTGGATCACAAAGCCGGGCACATAGCGGTGAAACTTAAGGCCGTCATAAAAGCCCATGGTGGAAAGCTCGCAGAAGTTCGCCACATGGATGGGAGCGCCCTCGCCGTCAAATTTGACCTTGATCGTACCCTTCGACGTCTCGATGATCGCACACTCATCACCAGCGAGCTGGTACTCGGGCGTATAAAGCTCTTTCTTAAAACCAAACATGTGGTTCCTTCCTCGTGCGTTTAAAGCATATTTGTACGAATTGTAGCAATAAGCACGGGCTTCCATCAATTGCGCACGCAGGTTATGCCGTCGGAGGGCAACAAATTACGAACGCGGCTGCGGCTTCCAGGCGCTCACATTGGCATCGTACTGGTTAAGGGCGCTGTTGCCGCCCTGTGCGATGGGCGCCAAGATTTCACTCTGGCGGGCGCTCAGCGACTCGCCATCGGGAATGGACAGCGAGATATCCCAGCTCTGGCAGATCATGTCGACGCGCTCGTACATCCACTCGGCAAGCTGCTTGAGGTGCTCGATATCCTCCGCGTAGACGGTATCATCTTGCACCTTAAGGTTGTTGAGCTCGTCTTGGGTCTTTTTGATCTGGTCGCGCAGGGCATAAGCGCTCTGCGACAGCTCCTGACGCGTGGAGAGCGGCGTGCGCAGGTACCCGCTGTTAAACGAGTCGACAACCTCGCCGATCTGATCATCGTCGCCATACGACACGATGGTCCGATACAGACCGTCGAGCTTGGTATAGAGCTGGTCGTCGGAAAGGACGGTCTCCTCCTGGACCACCTCGGCGGTATCGTCGGACTTGGTCTCTTCCTCGGTAGCCTCGCCCTTCTGGCGCGAGGGGAACGTCGTCTTGGCGGCCTGGCCAAACTGGTCGTAAAAGCCCGGCATAACGCCCATGGGGTCCGACGTCACAAACCAATAGGCACTGCCGCACACGGCAGCGAGCAACGCGATGACGATGAGCGGCTTGGGAATACGGCGCTTGTGCTTGTGGTAGGCATCCTCGTCAGGATGCACCTTGCGCTTGGGTTTTTGATTTTTGGACTGAGCGTCGTCACGAAGGGACACCGGCAGCGGGATATCGACCTTGGGAATGCCAAAATCCCTGTCGAAAGCCGGCAGCACGCAGGTCTCATTGGGATCGGCGGCATCGGAAAGTACCGCGGCGGCAGAGGCCGGCGCATGGGGCACCTCGGTATCGATCTGCTCCTGCGTCAGGCGGGGAAAACCAGCCGTGCGCCCAGCAGCCAGGTCGGATGCTGCCGCATCCTCGGAGAGAATGCCCGGGGCAGGGCGCCCGCACTTGGAACAGGTACGGTCATGCGGCGACAGACGGGCACCGCAGCCTTCGCAGAACACAAACTCGGTGTGCTCGGGGCCATCGCCCGGGCCAACATAGGTATTGCAATAGGGGCAGAACGAGGAGCCGTCCTCTATGGTCTTGAGACAATGCGGGCAAATCACGGCATCCTCTTTTCGGAATCATTCGAACAATCGAGGTTAGAGCATAACATCGCTACGCCCCTAAAGGCACAGGGCACCAATTCAACATCGCAGGGTAGCTAATTTGGGACGGGGCTTTTTTAGCTGCCCTGGCCGCCAATCGGCCAAATAGATCGCGTCATCAGCCGGGTAGCTAAAAAAGCCCCGTCCCAAATTAGCTACCCTGTGAGGTGCGGTTACTTCTTCTTTTTGCTCGGCATCGAGACCTTAATGCCCTGGGCGGACTTGGTCACACGCGAGCGCTTGGCGCCCGCACCCTTCTTTTTCTTGGGCTGGGTCTTTTCCACGCCCTCGAGCGCGCGGGCTTCGGCCTCACGGGTCGTACGCTCCTCGCGGCGCTGCGCCATGTCGGCGGCGACGCGCTTGGCAAAACGCTCGGCCGTCGAGCCCGTCGAGCTCACCTTGCCGCCACCGCGGCCCAAGCGAACGCGCACGCCGCGGCCAAAGCCAGTGGCGGCATGACGGCGACGCGGCTTAAGCGAATCCATCATCGTGGCGAGTTTAAAGAACACGCTGCAAGTAAAGACCACAATCACCAGAAGGATAATTGCCTCGCCCATCGACAAGTTGGCGATAGACAGCAGCTCGGGGAATCCGATAACGCCCGCCAAGATGCCGACGACGACAAATGCAAAGAGCGCCACGCGCAAGGGTGTGAGCGGCTGCGAGATACGCCAGATCAGGCTCACGCTTGCTGCGCACGACGTGAGAAGGCACATCGTCGACAGCGTGAGCTGGCTAAAGCCAAACACGCGCGCCACAAAGATATCGAGCGCCGCGGCCAAAATGACTGCAACCGATGCCGGCAGCGCACGCTTGAGTACGTTGGTTAAGAACGACCCCTTCACGCGGGCATTGTTGGGCTCAAGGCCCAGCACAAAGCCCGGCGCGCCGATGCAGAAGAAGTTGATGAGCGTCATCTGGATAGGCTCAAAGGGATACGGCGGCAGCGCGATGCACAGCGCCGCCAGGCCCATCGAGAACAGCGTCTTGGTCAGGAACAGCGCGGCCGAACGCTGCAGGTTGTTGATGGAGCGACGGCCCTCGGCCACCACGGCGGGCATCGAGGCAAAGTCGTTATCGACCAGCACGATCTCGGCCACGTTGCGTGCGGCGTCGGAACCGGCGGCCATGGCCACGGAGCAGTCCGCCTCCTTGAGTGCCAGCACATCGTTGACGCCGTCGCCCGTCATGGCAACGGTATGGCCGCGACGCTTGAGCGCCTGTACGAGCTCGCGCTTCTGCTGCGGGGTCACGCGGCCAAAGACATGGTAGCGGTCCACCGCCGCATCAATCTTGGACGGCGTATCGAGCGTCGTGGCGTCCACATAAGCGTCCGCCCCCGGCACGCCCACCACGCGTGCGATCGACGACACCGTGCGCGGGTCGTCGCCACTGATCACGTTAAGGGTCACACCCTGCTCGTTAAAGTAGCCGATGGTCTCGGCGGCCGAAGTGCGAATCTCATCGCGAATGGTCACAAAGCCCACGGGCTCGGCCTCGCCCACCATATCGCCATCGGGCGTAAAGCCGTCCACACGGGCCACCACGAGCACGCGGCAGGTGTCGGCAAGCTCGGCCACACGATTCTCGACCTGCGCAAAGATACGCTCCGAAAGCACAAATTGCGCCGCGCCCATCACATAAGAGCCCTGTGCAAACGAGGCGCCGCTCCACTTTTTGGAGGACGAAAACGGAATGACCGACAGCGGCTCGGACACCTCGACCGGGCGGTCGGCGTAATAGTTGAGCAGCGCCTGACAGGTCTCATTGGCATCGGCCGAGGTCGCGCGCGCGACATTGGCAAGCGCAAAATCGAGCACGGTAGTATCGACGGGGACAGGTGCCTCGTCCGGGGCCAAGCCCACACCCTCAACGGGCAACGGATAGGTGCCCTCGACCTCCATGCGACCCGACGTGATAGTGCCCGTCTTGTCCAGGCACAGCACGTCGACGCGCGCGAGCGTCTCGATGCAGTAGAGCTGCTGGGCGAGTACCTTGCGGCGCGCCAGGCGCACCGTGGCGATGGCAAGCACCGACGAGGTCAGCAGCACCAGGCCCTGCGGAATCATGCCCAAAAGAGCGCCCACCGTGGACAGCAGCGCCGACGAAGGCACGCGACCGGCCAGCAGCTCGGAAAAGCACCACGAAAGCGCGCTATCGCCCGGGGTACCGGCGGCGTCCCACAACCCACTTACACTCGAGGCGAACAGAGCCAGACCGAGCGGAATCATGATGACGCTTGCAAAACGCACGATGGCGTTGAGCGCGTTCATGATCTCGGAATTGACCTTTTTGACGTACTTGGCCTCGTTGTTGATCTTGGCCACATAGTTATCCGCACCAACATGGACCACGCGGGCACGCAACAGGCCCGAGTCTATAAAGCTGCCGCTCATGAGCTCGGAACCGGGCTGTTTCTTAATAAGGTCGCTCTCGCCCGTCAGCAGACTTTCGTTAACGAGCGCCTCGCCCGATACCACCACGGCGTCGGCAGGTATCTGGTCCCCGCGCCCCAGACGAATGATGTCGTCGAGCACGATCTGGTCCAAGTCGAGCTCCACCTCGGCACCATCGCGCACCGCGATGGCCTTCTTAGAAGTGAGGAGCGTGAGCTTGTCGACCATCTTCTTGGAGCGCATGGACTGGATGACGCCAATGGCGGTATTAAGGAACACCACGAACAGGAACGTCAGGTTCTTAAACGATCCGGTCATAATGACCAAAATCGCTAAAACCACGTTGATCAGATTGAACAGCGTGCAGAGATTTTCGATGATAAGCTCACGAACCGATTTGGTCTTGAGCTCCATGTTGCGGTTGATCTTGCCGGCGGCAATGCGCTCCTCGACCTCGGCGGTCGAAAGTCCGCGCTCGATATCCGTCGTTGCCATACCACGTCCTATCACGTCGCGTCGGTATAAGAAAACCGCCCGGACCATACGAGGTTCGGACGGCCTTGCTCTCTATGGTGCCCCATGTTGGATTCGAACCAACGGCCTTCTGCTCCGGAGGCAGACGCTCTAATCCCCTGAGCTAATAGGGCCAACGGTTGGCATTATACCCAAGTGCGCCATGAGCTAACAACATAACAGAAAAAGCTCTGCAATTACGTGGGAGACGAAGCGCAGCGGCTCACTTTAGGACGCAAAAGTGAAATAATTAGTATAAACTCTCATGCACCATATGATACGGCTCGCACTGCGGGCCGTTTTTGCAAGGGTTATCCATCGAGGTGAGAGGCACACCATGATTGCAATTTTAAAGCAGAGCGCCAGCGATGAGGCCATCGGCCACATCGTCAGCTGGATTGAGAAGAAGGGTCTCAAAACCGACGTGTCGCGGGGCGAGAACGAGACCATCATCGGCCTGGTGGGCGATACGACCAAGATCGACCCGTTCCTGCTCGAGTCCATGGACGTCGTCGAGCGTGTGCAGCGCGTCTCCGAGCCGTTCAAGCGTGCCAACCGCAAGTTTCACCCCGAGGACTCCGTCATCGACTGCGGCCACGGCATCAAGATCGGCGGCGACCAGTTCCAGGTCATCGCCGGACCCTGCTCCGTCGAGGGCGAAAACCTCATTCGCATCGCACGCCGCGTAAAGGCCGCCGGCGCCACCATGCTGCGAGGCGGTGCCTACAAGCCCCGCACCTCCCCTTACGCCTACCAGGGCATGGGCCCCGCCGGCCTGGACCTGCTATGCGAGGCCTCGGCCGAGCTCGACATGCCGATCGTCACCGAGATCATGGACCCGCGCGACGTGCAGGTCTTCTTGGATAAGAAGATTGACGTCATGCAGATTGGCGCCCGCAACGCGCAGAACTTCCCCCTGCTCAAGGAGGTCGGCAAGACCCAGACCCCGATTCTGCTCAAGCGCGGCATGTCCGGCACCGTCGACGAGCTGCTCATGGCTGCCGAGTACATCATGAGCGAGGGCAACGACAACGTCATCCTGTGCGAGCGCGGCATTCGCACCTTCGAGACCCGTACCCGCAACACCTTCGACCTCAACGCCGTGCCGGTGCTGCACCACCTGTCGCACCTGCCCGTCGTGGCCGACCCCAGCCATGCCACCGGCTACACCCGCTACGTTGAACCCATGGCGCTCGCCGCGACCGCCTGCGGCGCCAACGGTCTGGAGATCGAGGTCCACGACGAGCCCAGCCGTGCATGGTCCGACGGCGCCCAGGCCCTCACCCCCGACCAGTTCGACGACACCATGCGCCGTATCCGCGCCATCCGCGAGGTTGTCTGCCAAGAGACCATGGAGTAGCCCATGGGTACGGTAAGAAACGCACGCGTTAACCAGGGCGGCCCCAAATGCGCCGGCGTTGTGGGCCTGGGTCTGATCGGCGGCAGCTTTGCCCGCGGCTATGCGCAGGCGGGCGTCCGCGTGCTGGCCTGGGACCCCGACGATGACGTCATGACGGCCGCCAGCATGGGCACCGTCGCCGGCGAGCTCAACGACGAGACGCTCGGCGAGTGCGACATCATCGTGCTTGCCTGTTACCCCGAGGCCTGCATCGAATGGCTCGAGGCGCACGCCCAGGCACTCGCCGACGCCACCAATACCGAGGCCATCATGGGGCCCGTGGTGATTGACACCGTGGGCGTGAAGGGCATCGTGTGCGAGCGTGCCTTTGAGCTTGCCCACGAGTACGGGTTTTACTTTGTGGGCGCGCACCCCATGGCGGGCACCCAGTACTCGGGCTACGCGCACTCCCGTGCCGACCTGTTCCAGGGCGCGCCACTCGTGCTCGTGCCGCCCGCGGTGGACGATGCGCTCAAGCTGGAGCTTTTAGGCCAGGTGCGAGAGATGGTGCGCCCCTTAGGGTTTGGCAAGTTCAGCGTGACCACCGCCGCCGAACACGACCGCGTGATCGCCTTTACGAGCCAGCTCGCGCACGTCGTCTCAAACGCCTACGTCAAAAGCCCGACCGCCCAGGTTCACCACGGTTTTTCGGCCGGTAGCTACCGCGACCTTACCCGCGTGGCGCACCTCAACCCGCAAATGTGGTCCGAGCTCATGATCGACGACGCCGACGCGCTCGCCTTCGAGATCGACCACCTGATCGACTCGCTCGGCGCCTACAGCCGTGCGCTCAAGGACCGCGACCAGCGTTATCTTGAGAATCTCCTTGCCGAGGGCGACCGCATCAAGCGCGCGCTCGACGACGAGGCCACCCACTAGACCACCTATCACGCCAGGTCGAAAGGACCAAAGCTTATGGCGATTACCATCGATATCGACACCGCACGCCCCTACCAGGTGCACGTCGGCACGTTTTTGCTGGAGCAGGCGGGCCCGCTCGTCCGCGCCACCGCCGGCGGATCGCGCGCCGTCATTGTGACAGACACCAATGTGGGTCCGCTCTACCAGATGCCCGTTAAGCAGAGCCTGGAGGCTGCGGGCTATACGGTGAGTGTCTGCACCTTCGAGGCCGGCGAGGCCCACAAACGCGCCGAGACCTACATCAACATCTTGGAGTTTGTGGCCGAGCACGAGCTCTCGCGCTCCGACGTGATCGTGGCACTCGGCGGCGGCGTTGTAGGCGACGTGGCCGGCTTTGTGGCCGCCACCTACATGCGCGGCTGCAAGTTTGTGCAGATTCCCACGAGCCTGCTCGCTATGGTTGATTCATCGGTGGGCGGCAAGACGGCCATCGACCTAGCTGCCGGCAAAAACCTGGCCGGCGCCTTTTGGCAGCCGAGTGTTGTTATTGCCGACGTGGGGTGTCTCGCCACCCTCACGCCCGAGCAGTTCGCCGACGGCTGCGGAGAGGTCGTCAAACACGCCGTGATCGCCGACCCCGAGCTTTTCACCGAGTTGGAGAAGACCCCGCTCACGCTGGAGCTCCTCAACCGGGACGTAGCCCGCGTGGCGCTCATCATCGCCCGCAATATCGACATTAAACGCGCCGTGGTTGTCGCCGATGAGCGCGAGACCAACCAGCGCAAGCTCCTCAACTTTGGGCACAGTGCCGGACACGCTGTCGAGGCCTGCGAGCACTTTGAGCTGGGACATGGCAACTGCGTGTCGATCGGCATGGGCATCATCACGCGCGCCGCAGCGCTTCATGGCATCTGCGACGCCGCGCTGCCCGCACGTATTGAGGAGCTCTGCGCACGCCACGGTCTCAAAACCCGCTGCGAGCTTTCGGCCGACGCCATCTTTGCCGAGGCACTGCACGACAAAAAACGCGCCGGTGACACCATCGATCTGGTAATTCCGCACGACATTGGCCGCTGCAGCATCGACCGCACGCCGCTTTCCGCCTTTCATGATTTAATTGCCGAGGGCCTCGGCCAGAAGGGAGACGCCTCCGCATGCTAGCCTGCATCACTCCGTCCCCACTCAAGGGCACCGTCCCCGCCATCGCGTCCAAGTCGATGGCGCACCGCCTGATCATCTGCGCCGCCCTTGCCAACGGAGAGACGCATGTGACCTGCAACACCACCTGCGCCGATATCGAGGCCACGGTGCGCTGCCTCACGGCACTCGGCGCCCGCATCGAGACCGTCGAGGATGGCTTCCAAGTCCATCCCACTATGAAGAGTATTGAGTTCGGCCTGCTCAAAGCACTTGCCGGCGGCACGCTCGACTGCGGCGAGAGCGGCTCCACGCTCCGCTTTATGCTGCCCGTCGCCTGCGCGCTGGGAGCAGAGGCCACGTTTGTGGGCCAGGGCCGTCTGGGCGCCCGCCCGCTCTCCCCGCTCTCCGACGAGATCATCGCCGCCGGCTGCGACCTGCAGGGCCTGGGCGGCTTTCCGCTCAAGACGAGCGGCCGCATGCGCCCGGGCACATTTATCCTGCCGGGCAACGTGAGCTCGCAGTACATTTCCGGCTTGCTGCTGGCGGCCCCGCTGCTGGCCCAGCCCTCCTGCGTGCAGGTGACCGGGCTCATCGAGAGTCGCCCCTATATCAACCTGACCATCCAGGCCATGAAGGCCTTCGGCGTCGAGGTCAACGTCGAGCGCATCCCCGCCAAGAATGGCAAGCCCGAGGTCACAAACTTCCGCGTAAGCAGCGGCTCGTACCGCACGCCCGGCAGCGTGGCTGTCGAGGGCGACTGGTCCAACGCCGCCTTTTGGCTGTGCGCCGGCGCCATCGGCTCCGACCCCATCACCGTCGAGGGTGTGTCACTGAGCTCGGCCCAGGGTGATCGCAACGTGCTTGCCGCGCTCTCGCGCTTTGGTGCCCGCATCGTGCGCTCAACCAACGCCGCCACCGTGCAGTCCGACAAGCTCGCCGGCTTTGAGATGAGCGCGCACGACATCCCCGACCTGGTGCCCGTTATCTCTGCCGTGGCCTCGCTGGCACAAGGCCGCACGTTCATCCGCGATTGTGCCCGCCTACGCATCAAAGAATCCGATCGCTTGGCTACCACCACCCGCGAGCTCACCGCACTGGGCGCGCAGGTGCGCATTGCCGGCGACGATCTCATCATCAAGGGTGTCGATGCCTTTACCGGCGGCGAGGTCGATTCGCACAACGACCATCGTATCGCCATGATGGCCGCTATCGCCGCGAGCCGTGCTACCGGCGAAGTTGTGATCCACGGCGCCGAGGCCGTCAATAAGTCCTATCCCGATTTCTTTGACCACTACCGCCTGCTGGGCGGCAAGGTCACGCTCGAGGAGGAATAGCATGTCCTCGACCTTTGGCAACGTTTTGCACTTAAGCATCTTCGGCCAGTCGCACTCCCCTGCCATCGGCTGCTCGCTCGACGGCATTCCCGCCGGTATCGCCGTTGACCAGGAACAGCTGCAGGCCTTTTTGGACCGCCGCGCCCCCGGTCGCGACGAGACCGCGACCAAGCGCCGCGAGGCCGACGCCGCGCACATCATTGCCGGCGTGGTCGATGGGCACACCACCGGCGCGCCCATAGCCGCGATTATCGAGAACACCAACACGCGCTCCAAGGACTACTCCGAGTTGCGCCGCAAGCCCCGTCCGGGCCATGCGGACTACCCCGCGCGCGTGAAGTACCACAACATGCACGATGTCGCCGGCGGCGGACATTTCTCCGGCCGCCTGACGGCACCCTTGTGCATCGCCGGCGGCATTGCGCTGCAGGCGCTCGAGGCCCGCGGCATTCAGGTGATGGCGCACGTGGCGCAGATCGGCGGCATATCCGACCTGCCCATGGACGACATGGTCTATCGCGAGGCCGACCGCAAGGCGATCCTTTCGAACGACCTACCGTGCATCGACGCGGCAGCTGCCGGCCGCATGCGCGAGGAAATTCTCGCCGCACGCGATGAGCTCGATAGCATCGGCGGCATCGTGGAGTGCGGCATCTATGGGCTCCCCGCGGGCATCGGCGACCCCATGTTCGACGGTATCGAGAACCGCATCGCGCAGATCGCGTTTGGCATTCCCGCCGTAAAGGGCGTGGAGTTTGGTATGGGCTTTGCCGTGGCCGCCATGCGCGGCAGCGAGAACAACGATCCGTATCGCGTTGATGCCGAGACCGGCGAGATTGCGGTCGAGTCCAACAACGCCGGCGGCATCCTGGGCGGCATTTCCACCGGCGCGCCCGTCATGTGGCGGATGGCCGTAAAGCCGACGCCCTCCATCGGCCGCGAACAGCAGACCGTGGACATGGACGTCATGGAAAATGCGGAGCTCTCGGTCCACGGCCGCCACGACCCCTGCATCGTCCCGCGCGCCGTCCCCGTAGCCGAGGCGGCCGCAGCGCTGGCCATCTGGGACGCCCTCCTAGAAGACGCCGCCCAGCTTTAGCCCACCCACCCCGAGGGTAGTTAATTTGGGACGGGGCATTTTTAGCTACCCCCATATGCCAGTCGATATTTGCCCCGGCACCCATCGATTCGCCACCAGTCAAAGGGTAGCTAAAAAAGCCCCGTCCCAAATTAACTACCCCAGGCAACGATTCACGAAAGGGGTCTCCATGGACCTTGCCGATATTCGCCAGGCCATCGACGGCATCGATACCGCCTTGCTCAACAGCTTTGTCGAGCGCATGGACATTGCCACCGAGGTCGCCAAATCAAAGATCGAGATGGGCAAGGCCGTCTTTGACCCCGCCCGCGAGCGCTCCAAACTCAACAACCTTGCCAGCCGAGCACCCGAGCGCTACGAGGCCCAGACCATTACCCTGTTCCGCCTTCTCATGAGCATGAGCAAGGCCGAGCAGCAGCGCTACATCAACGAGCTCAAGGGCATCACGGTGTCGCAAAAAGCCCACGCCACGGCCGTAGCCTTCGATACGCCCTTCCCTCAAACGGCCTCCGTCGCCTGCCAGGGCGTGGAAGGCGCCTACAGCCAAATCGCCGCGTGCAAGCTCTTCGACGTGCCCGACATTGCGTTCTTTGAGACCTTTGAGGGTGTCATGCACGCCGTGCGCGACGGCTTTTGCGAGTTTGGCGTGCTGCCCATCGAAAACTCAACCGCGGGCTCGGTCAACGCCGTCTACGATCTTCTCGCACAGTTCGACTTCTATATCGTGCGCTCGCTGCGCCTCAAGATCGATCACAACCTGCTCGTCAAGCCCGGCACCAAGCTCGCCGACGTGCGCGAGGTCTACAGCCATGGCCAGGCCATCGCCCAGTGCGCCGGCTTTATCGAAGCCCACGGCCTGCACGCCACCAAGTACCCCAACACTGCTATGTCGGCCGAGATGGTCGCCAACTCCGATCGCACCGACGTCGCCGCCATCGCCTCGCGCAGCTGCGCCGCGCTGTATGGCCTCGAGGTGCTGGAGCCCAACATTCAAGACTCGGACAACAACTACACGCGCTTTGTCGTCATCAGCCGCGAGCCGCGCGTCTATCCCGGCGCCAACCGTACCTCGCTCATGATCACTACGGCAAACGAGCCGGGCGCCCTCTACCGCGTACTCGAGCGCTTCTACGCGCTTAACATCAACCTCATCAAGCTCGAGAGCCGCCCCATCCCCGGGCACGACTTTGAGTTTATGTTCTACTTTGACCTGGACTGCCCCTTTGGCAGCAAGGCCCTCGATGACTTGCTCGATTCCATCGACGATGTGTGCGAGAGTTTCACCTATTTTGGCAGCTACACGGAGGTGCTCTAGATGACCGAAACCGCTGCAACCCGCCCCTACGGCGTGCTGGGGCGCGTGCTGGGGCACAGCTACACCCCGACCATCTACAAGGAGCTCGCGGGGCTGGAATACGTGCGCTTTGAGCGCGAGCCTGAGGACCTCGCGGCCTTTATGACGGGCGACGAGTGGGAGGGCACCAACGTGACCATCCCCTACAAGCGCGCCGTCATGGAATACCTGGACGAGCTGAGTCCCCTGGCCGAGCGCATGGGCAACGTCAACACCATCACGCGCCTGCCCGACGGCCGCCTGCGCGGCGACAACACCGACTACTTTGGCTTCCAATGTCTGGTCGAGGAGCTGGGCGTTGAGGTTGCCGGAAAGAAGGTCCTCGTGCTCGGCGCCACCGGTGGTGCCGGCACCACGGCCAGCATGGTGCTCGGTGACCTGGGCGCCGTCGTTGTACCTGTCGGCCGCACGAGCGAATTCAACTACGACAACATCGCACAGCAGTCCGACGCGACGCTGCTCGTCAACTGCACGCCTGCTGGCATGTTTCCCCACTGCCCCGACGCTCCCTGCACGCTCGAAGGGCTCGATGCGCTCAAGGGCGTCATCGACATTGTCTACAATCCCGCCCGCACGGGACTCATGCTCGAGGCCGAGCGCCGTGGCATCCCCTGCATCGGCGGCCTGCTGATGCTCGTGGCCCAAGCGGCACAGGCTGTTGAGCGCTACACCGGCCAGATTACACCGCGCGAGCGCATCCTGGATGTGACGGAGCGCCTGTCCCGCCGCGAGCAGAACATCGCGCTCATTGGCATGCCGGGCTCGGGCAAGACCCGCGTGGGCGAGCAGATCGCCCAGCTCACGGGCCGCGAGCACATCGACTTGGATAGCGCGCTCGAGGAGCGCCTGGGCATGCCCTGCGCCGACTTTATCGTCGAGCGCGGCGAGGCAGCCTTCCGCGAGCAGGAGACGGCGGCGCTGGCCGACATCTCCAAGCGCAGTGGCCTGGTGCTCTCCACCGGCGGCGGCGTGGTCACACGCGACGAGAACTACCCGCTGCTGCACCAAAACAGCCAGATCGTGATGCTCAACCGCAAGCTCGACGAGCTGGCCCACAAGGGTCGCCCCATCACCGCCCGCGACGGCATCGATAAACTCGCAGAACAGCGCATGCCGCGTTATCGCGCCTGGGCCGACTACATCATCGACTCACGCGACTGCGCCGCCAACACCGCACGCGCCCTCCTCGACACCCTCTAAAACCTGCCAAAAAGGGACAGGTTTATTTTGGCAGGTTTTATCTGGGCAAACGCCGCAGGCAGCAAGCCCCGCCACCAACCAGACCGCAAAGGAAGCAACCATGAAAGCACTCGTCATCAACGGTCCCAACCTCAACATGCTCGGCATTCGCGAGCCGGGCATCTACGGCAGCGACAACTACGACCGCCTGGTCCAGATCTGCCAGGAGGCGGGAGCCGCACAGGGTTTTGACGAGGTCGAGGTCTTCCAGTCCAACCACGAGGGCAGCATCGTCGACAAGATCCAGGAGGCCTACGGCAAGGTCGACGGCATCGTCATCAACCCGGCGGCCTACACGCATACGAGCGTGGCGATTCTCGACGCCCTCAAAGCCGTCGCCATCCCCGCCGTTGAGGTCCACATTAGCGCCGTCGAGACCCGCGAAGACTTCCGCCAGGTGAGCTATGCACGCCTGGCTTGCTTTGCCACCATCACCGGCGAGGGCCTGCAGGGGTATGCCCACGCGCTGGAGCTGCTGAAGGAGCATCTCGAAAAGTAGCATCGCGAGCAAATCCATCAACACGACTACGCGCTAATAAAGCCAGCGCCGGCAGTAGCGACCTCGCTGCTGCCGGCATTTTATTACTGGCATATAATCGTTGCAGTCACACTACGTCTGGAGACCCACATGCTGAGCATTCACCTGGGGGATTACCCCGGTTCCATCTACGATACCGAAACCTATTTTAGGAACTCATACTTGGACTCATGGTTCGAAGACCCCATGGCCGCACAGATTATTAAACGCGTGGACGGATCAGAGCTCATCGGTCCCCACAACATCGTAAGCAAGCAGCTGGGCTCAATCACTCCACTCGAACTGTCCGGCGGCGTTAAGACGCTGCTGCTGGTGCGCAATCTCCCAAATATGGTGTTTAACGCATCCACCTGCGGAGACAACTGTGCCCGCTGGCTACTCAAGATCGGCAAAGAACAGGATGTGCTGGTGACCCTTTACCACATCATGAAATTCCCCTGGAAGAACTTTGAAATCCGCATTGAAAACGATGGCCGCATCGTCAGGAACATGCAGGAGTTTGTCGGTGCCACGAATGACTTTTTGGATGTTGATGAGTAATGAGGGGAACGCACACCGTTGTCGTAGAGCGTGCAAAGGTCAAATACACGCTCACGTTTAAACGAAATATTTCCTTCATACGCGGCAACAGCGGCACGGGCAAAACGACGCTCATCTCGATGATTCGCGACTACAACGACCGAGGACCGGAAAGCGGCGTTGCACTCAGCTGCGACGTACCTTGCGAAACGCTTTCTGGCAGACGCTGGGAGCGCGAGCTGTCGATCATCGAAGATTCAATCGTCTTTCTAGATGAGGGTAACGAGTTTATCTACTCAAAGGACTTCGCCAAAGCCGTCAACGGCTCGTCCAACTATTTTGTTCTGATATCTCGTCGCGACGCCAACGAGCTCCCCTACAGCGTCGACGAGATCCTAAAACTGGTCAACACCACAAGCAAGACGATCAATGGCCGCAAGAGCGACAGGCGCTTCTACTCGGTGACCAAGCCGCTATATGACCACACGGCAAGTATGCTGTATCAGGACCTTAACGTAGGTTTCGACAATCCCGATGCCGTAATTGTCGAGGATAGCAAGTCTGGTTATCAATTCTACAGCGCCCTTTGCAACCGACTGGGAATCCCCTGCTACACCGCTACCGGCGTAGCAAACCTAAAACGAACGATTCACGAATGCCCCGAGCAAAACGTTCTTGCCATTGGAGACGGCGCAGCGTTTGGCCCCTACATCGAAAAGGTGCTCGGACAGCGCGTTTACAAAAACGTTCGCTTGTTCCTCCCTGAATCATTTGAATGGGCGCTTTTGCGATCTGGCCTCATCCCCAACAACGACATTCCAAAAATCCTCAAGGATCCTTCGAGCTATATCGAAAGCCGCAAGTACCTAAGTTGGGAGCGATTCTTCACCGACGTATTGATCAAATACTCGGCAGACACTCGCTATGCCTACAAAAAGGCAAAGCTCAATGAGCAGTACCTGAGGCCGCAGGCAATGGATGCAGTCGGGAGCGTCTTACCCGAGTGCCTACGGGCAGAATAGCGAGTCCTTAAGTTCATTTGGAAACCTGGCAACGCTCACGCGCTGGAGCTGCTGAGGGAGCGTCTGCTACACTAACCCCAGGGACGAACACATCAGGTACGTTTGTCCCCAAACAAAAGTAACCGTCCAATTGACATACAAAGGAGCATATCCATGTCCCAGTACGATTACCTTGTCGTCGGTGCCGGCCTTTCGGGTGCCGTCTTTGCCAATGCCGCCAAGCGCGCCGGCAAGTCGGTCCTGGTCATCGACCGCCGCGACCACATCGCCGGCAACATCTACACCGAGGACGTCGAGGGCATCCAGGTCCACCGCTACGGCGCGCATATCTTCCACACCTCCATGAAGGACGTCTGGGACTACGTCAACCGCTTCGCCGAGTTCAACAACTACGTCAACTCGCCGGTCGCCAACTTCCACGGCAACATGTACAACATGCCCTTTAACATGAACACCTTCGCCAAGATGTGGCCGGGCGTCGTCACGCCGGCAGACGCCAAGGCCAAGATCGCCGAGCAGGTGGCCGCCGAGAACATCGGCGAGCCGCAGAACCTCGAGGAGCAGGCGCTGTCGCTCGTCGGCCGCGACATCTTCGAGACGCTCGTGAAGGGTTACACCGAGAAGCAGTGGGGCCGTGATTGCCGCGACCTGCCCGCGAGCATCATCAAGCGCCTCCCCTGCCGCTTCACCTACGACAACAACTACTTCAACGACCGCTACCAGGGCATCCCCATGGGCGGCTATACCAAGATGGTCGCCAGCATGCTCGAGGGGATCGAGGTCCGCTGCGGCGTGGAGTACAAAGAGCTGATCGCCGCCGAGCCCGATATCGCCGCCAAGACGATCTACTGCGGCCCCATCGACGCATTCTACGACTTTAAGCTGGGCACGCTCGAGTACCGCAGCCTGCGCTTTGAGACCGAGACGCTCGACGAGCAGGACCACCAGGGCGTGGCCGTGGTCAACTACACCGAGCGCGAGATCCCCTACACCCGCATCATCGAGCACAAGCACTTTGAGTTCGGCACGCAGGACAAGACCGTCATCACGCGCGAGTACCCGGCAGATTGGAAGCCCGGCGACGAGCCCTACTACCCCATCAACGACGCCAAGAACGAGGCCCTCTACAAGCAGTACGAGGAGCTGGCGGCGCAGGAGGGCGACGTGATCTTCGCCGGTCGCCTGGGCGGCTACAAGTACTACGACATGGACAAGGCCATCGCCGCCGCCTTCGAGCTCGTCCGCAACGAGCTGGGCGTGGAGCCCACGGAGGCGTAGGGTTAAGCATTAATCATCGCCGGCCACCCTGAATGCTAGACGACATTTGGTTTAAGAGTTGCACGTAACAGTCCATAACGCCTTTTTGATAAAAGTCTCCCCCACTCACGTATTGGAGGGTTCGAACAAATGACATTTGCTCGAACCCTCCAATGGATAGTAAAACGGAAAGTAATGCCTTCGGCTGTTCAGGTTTGCGATAGCATTTGACAAAACCGAACGCAAAGGAACCATTAATGCAGCTTACGCATAAACAGTTTAACGTCCTCTATGCCCTGAGCAGACGCCCCGGCATTACGCAACAACAACTTGCGGGCGAGTGCGAGATTGGGCTTACAGCGGCAAATGCCGCCGTAATAGACCTCTCAGAAGCCGGCCTCATCAAGGAAGCCCGCCTCACGCCTAAGGGCATGACCGCACTAAAACCCTACGCCGTGGACAATGCCGTTATCCTTGCGGCAGGCCTCTCCAGTCGCTTCGCCCCCATCTCCTACGAGCGCCCCAAGGGGCTTCTTAAAGTTCGTGGCGAAGTCCTGATCGAGCGCCAAATTGAACAGCTACACGAAGCCGGGATTTTCGACATCGTCGTCGTTGTGGGATACAAGAAGGAGTCCTTCTACTACCTCGAGGACAAATATGGCGTTAAAATCATCGTGAATTGCGCCTACGCTGAGCGCAATAACAATTCCTCGATTATGCTCGTGCGTGAGATGTTGGGCAATACGTACATCTGCTCCTCGGATAACTATTTCGAGAAGAACCCTTTCACAGACCATGCCTGGAAGGCCTACTACTCAGCCGAGTTCAACCAGGGCCAGACACCTGAATGGTGTCTGGAAACCGACACCCACGACCGCATCACCAAAGTTAGGGTCGGCGGGTCCGATGCATGGTACATGATTGGCCACGCTTATTTCGATCGAGAGTTCTCAACTCGTTTTCGAGAAATTCTTGAGGAAGAATACGACCTCCCCCAAACCCGCAACAAGCTCTGGGAAGATCTCTATGCCGATCATATCGACGAGCTTGACATGCAAATCCGCAGGTACGATCCGCCCACCATCCACGAGTTCGACTCACTCGACGAGCTGCGCAACTTCGACCCTCTTTTCCTCGAAAACCTTGATTCCGAGATTTTCGACAACATCGTTGCCGTCTTGGGATGCGATAAATCAGAAATTCGTGACGTCTATCCGCTCAAACAGGGACTTACGAACCTCAGCTGCCACTTTACGACCGATGACGGCGAGTGGGTCTACCGCCACCCCGGCGTAGGAACCGAGCTCCTTGTAGACCGCAAAGCCGAAAAAACCGCACTCGAAACCGCATGCACGCTCGGCCTTGACTCCACCTTTGTTTTTGCGAATCCCCGCCGCGGCTGGAAGGTGTCACGATTTGTGACGAATTGCAGAAACCTCGACGTTCACGACGACGCCCAATTGGCCCAAGCCATGCAAATGGCCCGCAGGCTTCACGAGAGCGGTGCAAAAGTTAATCGCTATTTTAGCTTCTATGAAGAAGGAAGGGGCTACGAACGTGCCATTCTAAAACACGGGCCCATCGATGTGCCGGATTTGTCCGAGATGGATACGCAGGCAGCCGAACTGAACAGGATGCTCATTGCCGACGGCGGCGATCCGGTCCTCTGCCACAATGATTTCTTTAGTCTCAACTTCCTCGTAAGCGGCGACGGCCATGTCGATCTCATTGACTGGGAATACGCCGGTATGAGCGACTATGCTAACGATTTTGGAACATTCTGTGTTTGTGAACAGTTAACCGAGAAGAAAATGCGCAGGGCACTAGAGCATTACTTCAGCCGCAAGCCAACCGATGCGGAATGGCGTCACAACCTGGGCCAGGTGGGCATGGCGGGCTGGTGCTGGTACACATGGGCACTGCTTAAAGAGGCAGAAGGCGATAACGTTGGCGAGTGGTCCCATATCTACTACCGTTATGCCAAAACTTACCTTAAGAAGGCGCTCGAGCTCTACAAGGAGTGCAGCGGGTAAGCAGCGGATTGTCTCCCCATCACATGTTTAAGAGGAGCAAAATCAAGGCGGCATCATCAGCGGCGACGACCGCCATAGCAAGGGGTACCGAAAAGGAAGCGAACACACTTATTATCGTATAAGCCCCATAACCAAGCATGCAACCATTATCGAAATAAGGCTGCAAGTCATCCCCATGCCTTACAGTCCGCGTTAAACGATGTCACGGCTGAACGCTTATAAAGCAAAGACCCGGCATGATAACCGGGTCTTCAAAAACTCTTTTGGTGCTCCATGGCGGATTCGAACCGTCGACCTTGGGATTAGAAGTCCCCTGCTCTATCCAACTGAGCTAATGGAGCATAAAGTCGCGTATCCAAGCGAGTGCAAGTTCACGCGGCTAATAAATTATAGCCTACTTGAACTGGTCGTGGTACGCCTTGCAAACCTCATCCACGGGGCCATCCATGCGTAGATCGCCCTTCTCGATCCATACGGCACGCTGGCAAATGCGCTCAACCTGCTCCATGGAGTGAGAAACGAACAGAACCGTGACGTCGCCGCTCTCAATAAAGTGCTGAATGCGGCGCTCGCACTTCTGCTGGAAAAAGACATCGCCAACAGAAAGCGTCTCATCGACGATAAGGATATCGGGCTCGGTAATCGTGGCGATAGCAAAGGCGATACGCGCGACCATACCCGAAGAGAAGTTCTTCAGCGGCATGTCAACGAAGTCTTTGAGCTCAGCGAACTCGATAATCTCGTCAAAGCTAGCGTCGATAAACTCCTTGGTATAGCCGAGCAGCGCACCGTTCAGATAGATATTCTCACGCGCGGTAAGCTCCGGGTCAAAGCCAGCACCAAGCTCAATCAGTGGCGCGATATTGCCGTGGACCTTGACCTCACCCTCGCTGGGCTCCAAAACGCCAGCGATAATCTTGAGCATCGTAGACTTACCGGAGCCGTTAGTACCAACAAGGCCAACAACCTCGCCGCGATGCACATCAAACGAAATGTGCTTAAGCGCCCGGAACTCCTCAAAGAACAGCTCGTGCTTAGCGAGTTTAATGAAGTACTCCTTGAGATTCGTAAGCGACTCAGACGCCATGTTAAAGATCATGGTGACGTCTTTAACCTCGACAGCAAGGGGCTGCTTGCTGTAATCAATAGCAGATTCAGTCATGAACAGCACTCCTTAGATGTAGAGAATAAACTTGTGCTCGGTCTTGTGGAACACGGTATAGCCAATGGCAAGAGTAAAAACAGCCCAAGCAACGCAAAGACCAAACGTAAGCGCAGAAGGCATGGTATTAAACAGGAAGATATCGCGCATAAACTGCAGATAGTTGTACATGGGATTCACAACCACCAGAACCTGAATCCAGTGAGCCATCTTGCCAATGAAGTCAGTCGTCCAGAAAATCGGCGTCAGATACATCCAGGCAGTAATGACAACACTCCACAGATGCATAACATCGCGGAAGAAGACTGCCAACGCCGAAAGCATCAAACCCAAACCCATGCAGAAACACATGAGCAAAAGGAGACAAACCGGCAACAGGATTAAATGCCAAGTAGGAACTACATGGAACCAGAGCATGACCAAGGCGACGGCGACCAGAGAGAAAGCGAAGTTAACAAGCGAAAACAATACCTTCTGCACCGGGAATACCCAGCGATGCACCTTGACCTTCTTTAGCAGTGAGGAAGCCCAAATGATGGACATAAGCGCTTGGTTCGTCGACTCGGACATGACGGAAAACGTCACGTTACCAACGATCAAATAAAGCGGATACATCTCAGGCGTGATGGAGCCATTACGACCTTGAGCAAAGATAGTCGAAAACACGATCGACATGACAATCATCATCAACAAAGGATTAAGAACGGACCAAGCTACGCCCAAAACGCTGCGACGATACTTAATCTTAAAATCCTTGGTAACCAACTGCCTGAGGATAAATTTGTCCTTCTCATAATCATTTTTAGCGTGAGAGGCCGGTTTAGCCACCGCTTTCTGACTCTCAAGATTGTCAGCCACGGACCATCTCCTTGTCTCGCAAAACATAACAGTGGAAAGTATAGCCCTCCCGCGCAGACGATAACTCACCGCAACAAATCTGGAGAACTAACCCATATCTAATCAAAGGGATAGTTGATGGTTATACTTTCGACCAGTTGAGTCATTAAAGGAGGTCCTATATGGACTATTCGAATATCGCCGTCATTATCCCTTGCTACAACGAAGCATTAACGATCGGCAAAGTTGTCGATGACTTTCACCGCGAATTGCCAGACGCAACAGTATACGTTTACGACAACAATTCTGCCGACAATACGGCACAGATAGCCAAGCAGCACGGGGCTACAGTGCGACATGAACCAAGACAGGGCAAAGGCAACGTCTGCCGCCAAATGTTTCGCGATATCGACGCCGAGTGCTACTTGATGGTTGATGGAGACGACACGTACCCCGCCGAAGCCGCCAAATCGCTCTGTGAGCCCATCCTTAATGGCGAGGCAGACATGACCGTCGGAGACCGTCTCTCTAATGGCACCTATGCAGAAGAGAACAAAAGAGCATTTCACGGGTTCGGAAACAATCTTGTTCGCGCTATGATCAAGTGGATTTACGGCTACAGCTTTGACGACGTGATGACCGGCTACCGAGCCATGAGCAAACCCTTCGTCAAGACCTTCCCCGTTTTGAGCGAGGGCTTCCAAATTGAAACCGAGCTCTCCATCCATGCCGTCGATCACCGCTGGCGCATTCAAGACGTACCAGTAGAGTATCGAGATAGGCCCGCAGGCTCCGAGTCCAAGCTCAACACAGTAGGTGACGGTATTAAAGTTATCGCAATGATTGGAACGCTTTTTAAGGATTACCGGCCACTCAAGTTCTTTAGTCTTATTGCATTCATCTTTGCCGTCATAGGTCTCACTCTCGGAATCCCAATTGTTGCGGAGTACTTCCAAACCGGCTTAGTCCCCCGCTTCCCCACAGCCATGCTCGCGGCCTCATTCATGTTTCTGTGCGGGCTGAGCCTGGCAACCGGCCTCATCCTCGACTCCGTAGCAAAAGTTGAGAAAAAACAATGGGAACTGCAGGTGTATAGCAAAACAGAATGCAGTCACTAGCGATGCCACAAATTAAAGGGCGGTATACAAATTTTATTTAGCATTTAATCATGCTATCCACCGCTTAATGGGAGCCGGGCTCCACTCATCCAGATTTAATCAGTCGTCGCAAAACCATCGAACTACGTAGGCTATATTAAACAGAACTCAATTCTCAACACGAAGGATACAGAATGGGCATCCTGTCACGCATCGTCGACCATCTTCCCGCATCAAAGCGAGCAATTAGAGATCTTCGCTCAGATGTCTATGAACTCTATGAACTCAACCGATCCATCAATGCGAGGATCGAGCAGGCCGACAACGGTATTAACGACAACCTGAATTTTAGGGCCGAATGGCTTAAAAGTGATAACGACGGCGTTTCGATGAGAATCGAAACGATGCTTTGGCAGCTTTACCGAAACGACAACGAAGATCTACAAGACACAAAGAAGCGTTTTTTCGCATCGCTTCCAAAAGCCAATGGCGGGCTCAGGGCAATGCAACTCGGATGTGCAAAGCTGCTTGGAGAGTTTGACTCATTATGTAAAGACAACGGTCTTCAATACTGGATTGCATTCGGAACGCTTCTTGGAGCAATCCGACACCAGGGCTTTATTCCTTGGGATGACGATAGCGATCTCGGCATGATGCGATCGGAGATTGACAGACTTATCGATATTGTCAGCGATGACGAACGGTATCGAATCTCAATCGTTTACGATGTCTGGAACTTCTGTAAGCAAGTTCGTTTTATGTACGCAGACATTAATAATCCCTGCTTTTTAGACTTGTTCATATTTGAAGAGAGCGGCAACGCCGATAAAAAGACGTTTGAAAAACAGCTAGAACTAAGAATGAAAATGATAGCTGAGATGAAAGACGCCCCCTACTACAGCGAATGGAAAGAAAAGGAATTCATTCCAGCATCCGATCCACTAACAACCCAAATAGAAGAAACGTTTGCAAAATACCGCTCGATCGAAATGAGCCAGGGAATAATTGATGGCCAAATAACTAATGGCATGCTTTGGGGCATTGAAAACATCTACTATTTATCTGATTACAAATGGGCTTGTCAAAAGCGAGAAGTGTTTCCGACGCAGACAATTTCATTTGAACGGATTTCTTGCCAGGCGCCAAAAAATCTAAGAAAGTTTACCGAAGATGTATATGGAGACATCTATCGTGTTCCAATGGACATAACTACACACTGCGAACATGTCAGCAAAGAGCAACTCCGCGCATTAGAGAACCAAGAGTTATAGGGCGCTGCCATCAATGGATTGGCGTTCGACTCGAAACACCAATCCATTAAATGTGTTTAAACTTCATTATGACGACCGTGTAATTGTCCCTGCAATAGCACGGTCGAATCTACTATGACGGCCACTCTGTGACGATAGCTTGAATAGACTATTTTAGCTATCGAAAACGCCTAATCAGAGAAACCATCTTAAACATAACCCTATGTCGCCTTGTCCCAACTGGAAACAACGTCCGTTTTAATCCAAGCGGTCGGTATTCCGCAAGCATAACTAAAAGTGACTCATACGCATCCATACACCTGGCCAAACGCCAATAATCACGACAAAGTGCATTCGCCGGTTCAGAGAATGGAGTCGTATCCGATGAATAGAGCAACAATCCACTCTCATCGGAGGCCTTATACTCCTTTGCCGTGCACTCGTTGGCCCACATGCCAACTTCTTCAAAGGACACCACGGGCATACTGCTCGAATTCGGGATAAGGCTGAAATTTAGCTTGCGCATCATAAGGCTTCGAACCGCAAATACACTTAGCGGGAAGCAGAAAGCATCTTTAGCGCTGCCCGGTTTCTTTTTATGCGACTGATACTTTTGAAACTCTTTAGCCAACTCGCCTCTTGGATCGATGCCCAGCTCAGATGCACAGGCACAGTACAACTCATATGGCTCAGGACAGACAGTAGAAAGCTGAGACAAATCAACAATAAGAGCGGACGCCTCGCTCATCTCCCAACCACCTGAAGCGGCAAGATATGAGTCACGCAAACGAGACGAAGCTGGCTTATTAAGCTCTTTCTCGAGGAAAACGCTCTTTACGGCAGCGAGTGAATCTTGTACGCCATTAATAATCTCGGCTGGGTCTTTTTTAAAGAAAGCACACCCCTCAACCCAAAGAACTCGATGGCGACCAGTCAAATCGACATTCATCATGCGAGGGAGCATAAAAGGCAGAACAATATGCGCTTCGGCAGCATCCATAGAACCAAAGAGGTCGCTGGGTCCAACTACCGGGAAAGTTGCTTGTCTGATTTCCAGATTCTCCGGAATAGCCTCGATTATATTAAGGCAATTGGAAAAGTTAAACTGACAATTATGAATTAGAAGCAAACGATACTTTCTTCTCGCGTCAAGCTGACGAATTAAGCTCTCAAGCGCGACGGCAAATTTAATAGGCGCCAATTCCACATAGCGCCATACGATATCAACCGTTTGGTTATCGACGGCAGCAGCATTAAGCGGTGCAGGCGTCTCTTCAAAGAATACAAGCGGGCGCTCCGAGATTTTAATCCCCTTCTTAGAGATATGAGAAACGAATACGCTGTATAGGATCTCGCCCAAATAGCCACAAATACGTTTGTGAGTAGTCGTTTTGTTCTCATAGTCATATTCAGAGTCAAACTGCTGAAGAATCGAAAACTCAAATGCACAGAGTTCGTCGAAGAGGGCCTTCTTCATCACGAAGCAGTTGTAGCCCAGATACTTGGAACCGTTAAGATATGCGACAAGCTCGTCTACATAATCAGGCTGAACAATCTTGCAAATATCAACCATATGGTCTAGCTCGGCTTGAGTAACAAGGCCATAAGCACACATATGGTCCCTTATAGTTTTTTTAGGGCCGCAAGGAGTGGGAACTCCCCTCACGTCCCAATAAGGAGCGCGTACAAGGTCGACCTTCTCGACACAGTCCCTAATCAAAGCCTCGTTTGCTAGCTGATACTTTTTAATTGACAGTGGAGACAAACATTCATCCTCAATCTGAGCATGATCGTTCGACTCATATTTCTTCTCATCAAAATTGAAAAAACGGCGGTAATGGCATTGGCCAACATAATCTGCCTCTAAGTTTTTCCAGGCCCAATACTGACCGCTCATTTCACAAAAAGTGAAATTCCGATCGGAGATATTCTCACCGCAATCATCGCGCTGGCATCCAGGAATAGTCTCCTTGCCCAAAGAACCGACATGAACAGGTAGATACAGGTCGGAGCAAGGAATGCAGACGGGCTTATGACACGAAACTAGAATCTTGATGTTGGGTTTAGACATATATCCCCCGGCTACGCCTTAAGCTTAAATTGATCACGATGATTGGCGTGAAACTCAACCATCGTCTTTGTTTGCGCGCCACCGTAACCAAGATGGCCCACAACAATGTTTTCATTTACAACCATCACTCGCCCAGTAAAGCATGCATAGTTGCAAATATGCTCCTCGTCGTCTCCAAGGCCATATGGACCTCCGACAAAGGTCAACGGGAAATGCCCAAACTCATTCCATGCATCGCGTGTGAACAGAATGGCACCGATGCTATAGCGAATCGGGCAAATTGAATACTGGAAACCTTCATTTTCAATTGAGAAGCGCTCCGTAAGCGCATCGATATCGCGCAAAACAGGCTGAGACTCGCCCCACATATAGCGAGCGACCTTAGGTTCGGAAATGACCTGTCGATTGTGATGCAAACCATCCGAATATTTCATATCCGTGAGACCGGTATTCCTGAAATCATCCAAGAGATTCAACTTATCTAGCAAGCGAAGATGCCCATAGCAACTGACATTAATTAGAGGAGAGACAAACGCAGGCTTATACAGGGTGTTAGACTCAAGTTCCTCATAGGTATCAAGCATCGCCTCAAAGAAGCCCTTGGTCAAAAACATATCCTCATCGAGCTTATAAATCCACTTAGCCCTGGGATGGCATTCAATCGCAATATTCTGAACAACAGATAGATGATTAACAGAAGTCGAAAGATAGGACCAACCATGCTCAGCGGCAATTTGCTTAAGCTCTTCGTTCACAAGCCCGCTGGTCATTACGCACACATCAACATCGGAAGGCACATATGCCGAAATACGGCCAAAAACGTCTTCCCATAATGTCGGTTTGTATCCAGCAAGAATAATGCAGAGCTTGTCGCTGCCCTTGCTACGGTCGATAAAGTCATGAGTTCCAGACTGAATGGCTTGAACGGCCTCATCACCACGAAGATCGCGACGAGCCTTTAGGAATGCCTTGCCAAGCTTATTCGAGTTAATGGCATCATAAACAGTGTTTTTAAGAGACATGCACTACTCCTACAAATCAGTAACAGGAAAAATGATAAGCCACCCGCTGCCCAACGGGTGGCTTATTGCGAAGCTCTAAAAATGAATAGAAGTTATTAATCGACTATTTTATATAGTCGCATGTCACCATCAGATATTATGAGCTCAAAACCCGGTGTAGTTTCATCAATAGTCAATACTCCGCTCCATTTCTTGGGGTTATAGAATGCCTCATAGAATGTTGCTTCAGAATCATCAGATTGATCTAGCTGCAAGACATATTGAGCCCCAGTAGCCTTAACAGCGTTTCTTACAGCACGGCTCCAGGAGAACTCGCTTAAATGCCTATCTATTATCAAGTTATCACCAGAATCTGAAGCAAAAAACTGGCGTCTTGCAATATTCAAATCAGCCGTAACGTAAGCAAAGGCTGATCCATCGTATGGATTATTGATTACCAGCGATTCGCCAACAACATCTTTGCATCGATGCAAAAAAGAAATCTCATCGTCGGTTAAACTGACAGCAGTGGTGGATAGCTCGTATAAACGACTGGCTCTTGAGCCAAAGGCGGTATTCACCCATCCGTTACCTGCATCAATATGGCTGGGGGCAAAAATGATAGCGAGGCAGGAAATTAACGCAACGCCATAAGAGACCATCAATGTACGCGTATCACGCTTGGCAATTGCCTTACAAAGTAAATCAAGAAGGAAACAGAAGCCGAGCGTCGCTAAGGGAATTAAAACAAAAACACAGTTTGCCGCGATTCTATCAACATCGTTGTACCAAAACCCGGTCAAAAAATCAGTGAACGTGTTGGCAGGAACCGAGGAGGAAAGGACGTATCCAACTCCAAAGTAAACCAAGCTAGGAATTAGCCATATGTGCTGATTCGAAAGCAAAGCAGCAATAACGCCAAAAGAAACTAGAACCGTCAGCGGCCACTGAGAAACCGAATTTCGATACCCAAAATTAATAAAATCAATAACAGCCTGCGAGGTACTTGCATAGCTGCTGTGCGGGTAGTGAACAACATCACTAAAAGAACTGCTATTAAATACGGCCACCAGCAGGAATAGAACAACTAATGAAAAAAGGACTACTCGTAGAATACTCCCACGTCTTACAGTGCCGTCGATGTCGTCAGTGATAAATGGGCGAATAAAAACATAGGGCAAAAGAATGAAGATAGCAGTGAATATAGAATTCGGCTGCGACAGAGCAAGTGCGATGGATGCGATCACAAATGCAACCGCCCAACGAGCACGGTCATTTGATTTGTTGCATTCAATCATTTTAATAAACAGCGCTAAAATGCAGGGCAAAAGCGAAAAAGATGCGAAATTCGAATACAGAGGGCCGGCGACCAAAAAACCCCATGGAAAAGACGCAAACGCGAACATGAAAAATGAAGCAGTTAATTTCAAGCGAAACGAGTCATGAAATATTACCGTCGTAAAAGTATAGATAGATGAAGGGAGCACAAACAGGAGGAACGCAGCGGTGCCGACATTCTCGGCCATTGCAGCAGGCAATCCTAGAATCGTCCCGACCAGAGCACAGACTACGTGCCATGCGGCGGGATAAAAGGAGAGATCCGACAGCAAAGCAAAACTGGACGGAAATACAGTAGCTTGGAAGATTGAAAAACGCTCGGTCTTCATATAAGCATGAATCAAGTTCAGATGAAAAGCGTTGTCAAACTCCTGCACAAAAGACAGCGGGCCATCTAAGTTCCATACGAAATACCAAACACCCAGAAAGACTCCGACACACATATACGCCAGCAAGAGAATCCAGTCGGATTGATTGGGACAAAACAGTCGACACCTATTCTTCCCGAAGACGAGGCCCGCCAAGACGGTAATCAACAAAAAAAGAGCTATTAGGCCCCGCCAACCTACCCTAAGCCCCAATAAGCCCAATCCGGCGCCAATCAAAGACAGCTCGCATACGGCGATAGCCGGAGACAGTGATATTCCGAAGGGCCCATTGAAACCAAAAAAATGAAGTTGAATAGCGGTAGGCACATATAGAAGCAGAATACACAAACATAATCCGACAGCGTATGTAGCCCACATCGTCAAGTTCTCCCTTTCTAATAGTTAATTAAACACAGCAGTCATATATAAGCGCGCTAGCCCAAGTTAAAATCGAATATATATAGACGGACATAGTCAGGCATATCTACAACCGCAATTAATGCATAGCGCAGTCAAATTGAAGCAAATCAACGAGACTTGAAAGCTATTCTTATGCAAGCGCTAATTTCTAATCAAGTGCCTTAAGGTACTCACCCAGCTCCTCCTCCCAGTCGGGCATGTGGAAGCCCACGGCCTCGAGCCTGGACAGGTCGAGCGCGGAGTAGACCGGGCGCGGCGCGACGGGGCCCTCGGCGCCGGCGTAGTAGTCGGCGGTCGAAACCGGCACGACCCTGTCACCGTTGCCGTTGGCGGCCTCGAAGACGGCGAGGGCGATGTCGGCCCAGGACTTGACCGCGCCGGAGCCGGTGCAGTCATAGGTGCCGTAGGGGGCGTGCGTCCCCAGCACGTGGAAGATGGCCTCGGCCATGTCGCGAGTGAAGGTCAATCGGCCCAGCTGGTCGTCCACGACCGTGACCTGAGTGAGCTTGTCCTCGGGGTCGGCGACGCGGTCGGAGAGGCCCTTCATCGTCTTGACGAAGTTGTGTCCCTCGCCGATGACCCAGGAGCTGCGCATGATGTAGTGGTGCGGGCACCCCGCCACGGCGATGTCGCCCGCGGCCTTGGTCTGGCCGTAGACGGACAGCGGGCTGAGGGGCTCCCCCTCGGTGTGGACCTCGGCGGCGCCGTCGAAGACGTAGTCGGAGGAAACGTGGACGAGCGTGACCCCGTGCTCGGCGCAGGTGCGGGCGAGAAGGGCCGGCCCCGTCGCGTTCGCCTTCCAGGCGGTCACGCGGCCCTCGGGAGTCTCGGCCCTGTCGACCGCCGTGTAGGCGCCGCAGTTGATCACGGTGCCGTAGAGCGACCAGTCGTATTGTGAATAGGCGTCCGGGTCGGACATATCGAAGGTGTCGATGTCGCAGAAGTCGAAGTCCTTGGCGATGCCGCGCTCCTCGGCGAGCGCGCGCACCGCATGGCCCAGCTGGCCGTTGCAGCCGGTGACGAGCGTGCGCTTGGGCGCCATGGGAACGACGTCCTTCAGCATCGGGTGGTTGAGGTCGGCCTCGGAGACGGTGGCCTGGTCCAGCGGAATCGGCCACTCGATGGCGAGCTCGGGGTCGGCGAGGTTCACGAACGTGTAGGTCCTCTTGAGCTCCAGCGACCAGTGGGCGTCCACCAGGTAGGTGTAGGCGGTGCCGTCCTCGAGCGCCTGGAAGGAGTTGCCCACGCCGCGCGGGACGTAGATGGCCCTGGACGGGTCGAGCGTACAGGTGAAAACCTTGCCGTAGGTGGCGCTGCCCTCGCGCAGGTCCACCCAGGCGCCGAAGACCGAGCCGCGGGCCACGGAGATGAACTTGTCCCAGGGCTCCGCGTGGATGCCGCGAGTGACGCCCCTCTTCTCGTTGTAGGAGATGTTGTTCTGGACGAAGCGGAGGTCGGGGATGCCCAGAGCGGTCATCTTGGCGCGCTGCCAGTTCTCCTTGAACCAGCCGCGCGAGTCGCCGTGGACGGCCAGGTCGACGACCTTGAGGCCCTCGATGCCGGTCTCGGCGACCTTCAGGTCCTTCTCGAATGCGATATCCGCCATGTCTCTCCCCTCCTTACTGCCCCTGGGCGCGGTAGCGGGCCTCGGTGGCCTCCTTGGCGGGGCGCCACCAGGCCTCGTTGGCGACGTACCAGTCGATGGTGGCCTTGAGGCCCTCGGCGAAGTCGGTGTGGGCCGGCCTCCAGCCGAGCTCGCGCTGGAGCTTGGTCGAGTCGATGGCGTAGCGGCGGTCGTGGCCGGGGCGGTCGGCGACCCAGTCGAAGTCCTCGGGGTCGCGGCCCATCGCCTCCAGGATCATGCGCAGGACCGTGATGTTGTTCTTCTCGCCATTTGCGCCGATGAGGTAGGTCTCCCCCATGCGGCCGCGGGTCAGGATGTCCCAGACGGCCGAGGAGTGGTCCTCGGTGTGGATCCAGTCGCGGACATTCTCGCCGCGGCCGTAGAGCTTGGGGCGCACGCCGTCGACGATGTTCGTGATCTGCCTGGGGATGAACTTCTCCACGTGCTGGTAGGGGCCGTAGTTGTTGGAGCAGTTGGAGATCGTGGTGCGCAGGCCGTAGGTGCGGGTCCAGGCGCGCACGAGCATGTCGGAGCTGGCCTTGGTGCTCGAGTACGGGGAGCTCGGCCTGTACGGCGTCTCCTCGGTGAACTTGGCCGGGTCGTCGAGCGCCAGGTCGCCGTAGACCTCGTCGGTGGAGACGTGGTGGTAGCGGACGCCGTATTTTCGGACGGCCTCCAGCAGGCGGAAGGTGCCCTCCACGTTGGTGCGGAGGAACGGCTCCGGGTCGGCGATGGAGTTGTCGTTGTGGCTCTCGGCGGCGTAGTGCACGATCGCGTCGTGGCCCGGCACCAAGTCATCGAGCAGCTCCGCGTCGCAGATGTCGCCCACGACGAGCTCCACGCGGTCGGAGGGCAGCCCGGCGATGTTCTCGGGGTTGCCGGCGTAGGTCAGCTTGTCCAGGACGGTCACGTGGACGCCCGGGTGGTTGTTCACGACGTAGTGGACGAAGTTGCTGCCGATGAAGCCGCAGCCGCCCGTGACGATGATGTTCTTGGGTTCGAAGATCTCAGACATGAGGGTTATCTCCTAGTACTCGCGCGGGCTGTTGACGATCTCGCCGGCGGCGACCTTCTTCAGGTGCTGACCGTAGACCGACTTGCCGTAGGCCTTCGCGGCCTCCTCCAGCTCGGCGGTCGTGATCCAGCCGTTCTCCCAGGCGATCTCCTCAGGGACGGACACGGGCAGGTCCTGGGAGTGCTCCACGGCGCGGACGAACTCCGCGGCCTCGTGCAGGCTCTCCATGGTGCCGGTGTCCAGCCACGCGTATCCGCGGCCGAGGGTGACGACGGAGAGCGTCCCCTCCTCCAGGTACATCTGGTTGAGCGTGGTGATCTCCAGCTCCCCGCGGGCGGAAGGCTGAACCTCGTGGGCCTTGGCGGCGACGTCGCCCGGGTAGAAGTACAGGCCGGTGACGGCGTAGGAGCTCTTGGGCTCCGCGGGCTTCTCCTCGATGGAGACGGCCCTCCCCTGCGCATCGAACTCGACGACGCCGAAGCGCTCGGGGTCGTCCACGTGGTAGCCGAAGACCGTGGCGCGGCCCGATTCTGCGTTCTGGACGGCGCGCGTCAGGTGGCGCGACAGGCCGTTGCCGTAGAAGATGTTGTCGCCGAGCACGAGGGCGCACGGCTCGCCGGCGATGAAGTCCTCGCCGATGGTGAAGGCCTGGGCCAGGCCGTCGGGGCTCGGCTGCTCGGCGTAGGAGAGGTTGACGCCGTAGCGCGAGCCGTCCCCGAGCAGGCGCTCGAAGTTGGGGAGGTCCGTCGGCGTGGAGATGACCAGGATGTCCCGGATGCCCGCCAGCATGAGGGTGCTAAGCGGGTAGTAGATCATGGGCTTGTCGTAGACCGGCAGCAGTTGCTTGGAGGTCACGAGCGTGAGCGGGTACAGGCGCGTGCCGGACCCGCCGGCGAGGATGATGCCTTTCATAAACAAAACCTAACGGAGAATAGATAATCAATAAACGCTAAGATAAAATATTACACACATTCTTGTTGTAAAAGAACTGAAGCAACGATGCGTCCTCATTAAATATGAACTAAGCATATAGTTGAGAATTAGAAGTATTTACTATTTACTAGTAAAAAAGAATCATACAATCAGATAGGCAACCTAATGATGAGCGATAAGACCCGATCAAACTAAGTTTTTGGCACACTTTACAAAACCTATTAATTCAAATTCCAAAAATACAGGACTAGAAGTTCTAACAAATATTCTCAAAGAAAAAAGACTGCGCACGAGCAAGATGCCATGGACAAATACGGATGCAATTTGCTTCACAGAATGCCCTTGGAGCAGCATGCCCGACCATGCGGCCAAATACAGCCCGTATGGAATTGGATTGATCGCGTCGAAAAAGTTGGTGTAAGGGTAGCACCCTAACGTCCTTTTAACGAAGAACGGCCTTCGTCCTACAATCTGAAATCACCGCAACAACAGGTTCCAGGAAAGGACGAAGACCGCTATGGAAATCTTATCAGACCCGACGCCGAACATGCTCGCCATGCCCCGGTTCGACGACGGCGCCATCGACATGCAGGAGCTGCTCAGGCGCCTCGACGAGCAGGTCGTGAACGCCGTGATGGACGCCGAGGCCGACCAGCTCTGCGGTGGCGGGGCGAACAGCCGAAACGGGTACCGGGAGAGGTCGCTCGCCACCTGCGTCGGCACGCTGACGCTGCGCATCCCAAAGCTGCGCTCCGGCAGCTTCTTCCCGGACGACGTGATCGAGCGCCACCGGCGCGTGGACCGCGTGCCCGTTGCCGCCGTCGCCGAGATGTACGCCATCGGCACGAGCGCCCGCAAGGTGCAGAGGGTGGCCGAGAAAATGGGCGTCTCCAGGCTCTCCAAGGACCAGGTGAGCGCCATCGCTTCGAGCCTGGACGCCGGCATCGAGGAGCTCTGCGCAAGGCCCCTCGACGGCTTGTGTTTGGTAGCGTCTTATTTGCGGGTTTGAGCGTCGGAAAGTTTCGGGTCTGAGCACGAAAAAATTACTGGTTCGTGCATGGGCACGCCGACCATCCCGCGATTGGCCAAACATGTCGTTGCTTCGGTTTACGACGTGAGGAGGGCCAGAGGGGAAATGATCGGCGTGGACAAGATAGAGGATATACGCAGGAGGGCGCGGCGTGGCGAGCCGATTGCGGCGATCGCGAGGGCGGTCGGCGTGTCGGAGCCCACTGCGAGGAAGTACGCCAGGATGGACGACCTGTCGCCCGAACCCCCGAGGAGGAGGAAGCCCGAGAGCGAGGTGCTCGCCTCCTACGAGGGGACGATAGACTCCTGGCTCGACGACGACTGCAAGAACTGGCGCAAGCAGCGCCACACGGCCGTGAGGGTGTATGTGAGGTTTCGGGACGAGCTGGGCTACGACGGCTCCTACTCAACCGCGCAGCGCTACGTCAGGCGCCGCCGCGAGGAGATGGCCAGGGAGCGCGACCACAGGGACACCGAGGGCTTCCTTACGCTGAGCTGGCCGCCCGGCGAGGTGTTAGCGTCAATCTATTTTTCACCAGTTTCGCTAATCAGGCGCGCCGTTCGCGCAAAGGCGGTTTCACCGGTTGCGCTAACGTATTTTCACCGATTCCGGTCACTGCTTGACGGGGCCGTCCCTCGGCAGGTCCTTCAGCCTGTAGGAC